>JAAZED010000136.1 GCA_012512465.1 Oxalobacter sp.
GCATGTCTGTCTGATATTTTTGGCTTGCGGCCTCGCGGGTCTCTTTCTTCTTGCAAGATCGGCTCTATGAGCGCGTATTGCTCGTCTGTCAGGCTGTATAAAGGGTTCATGCCGATAACTATATCTGTTTTTCTACTAATTGACAATTATTTGTTAGCAGAACCTGGGGGCTAATCTGATCGTAGAAACAAGCCCACGCGCAGGGTAATAAACAAAACGCGCCCGCCGTCGCGCTTACGGCTGTATCTTTTTCGCCACCACCCCGATCAACGCCGACATGCCGTTATGCCCTTTCCCCTCACTCAGGGACGCATCATAGCTCTCCACTTCCACAATGATGAGCGGGTCAAGCGCCTCCCGCAGCATGGCCTCGGTATACAACTGCTCAATCACGGGCGGCCCGCCGGTGCCGTACTGAAGCTGCTCGGCACGGTACCCATGCAAAAACAGGATGCCGCCCGGCCTGAGTGCCTGGATGCACTCGGTAAAAAGACGGTTGCGCATATTGGGCGTCGCAAAATTCATGAAAATCAACACCACAGCGTCATACGACTCCGCCTGCCATACCCAGCTATCGATGGAAGCAACGGCATAATTGACGCTCACGCCTTTTTCAGCCGCCAGCGCCCTGGCCTTTTCAACCGCCACGGGGGAGAGATCAAACGCATCGACGGTCATACCCTGCTGCGCGCACCACACACTGTTTCTCCCCTCGCCATCCGCCGGGACCAGCACGCGCATGCCCGGCCGGAAATACGCCTGCCTGCTGGCAAGCCAGGCATTGGGCGCCGTGCCATAAAAATAGCCGGATTCCCCATAGCGGGTATCCCACATGTGCCGGTTTTTCTCTTTCGGGTCTGTCATGGCTGTTCAGAGATCATCAAACACCTTTTCCCCGCCATTGATACGCAAAAGCGCCTGTTCGGCGCCGGGGTGCCCCTGCCTTGCCGCTTCCATGTACCAGTCCCAGGCGCGGCGCACATTGCGCCGGACTCCCTCACCCTTCTCGTACAGGAGCCCCACCTCGTGCTGCGCCCCCATATTACCCAGTTCGGCGGCCTGGATCATCCACTTTGCCGCTTCGGGCAGGTTTTTACGCACGCCTGTGCCGCTGGCATGCATGCGGGCAAGCTGCATCATCGCCTGGACATTGCCCTGCTCTGCCGACTTGAAAAAAAGCTCCAGCACGAGGCGGTAATCCGGTTTTGTCCCGTCGTTTCTTGTCATGAGCCGCATCCCGGCATCAAAGCGCGCCCGCGCATCACCTGATTGCTTGAGCGCCACCGCAGAATAGTAGCCGCCGATATTGCTCCGTTTTGCCGTTTTCGTGCCATTCATCCGGCTTTCCCGAAGCTCGTGCTCATCCATCAGCATGAGCTGGTGACGGGCATTGCGGTTACCCTGCTTGATCGCCTTGCCAAACCATTCGCGCGCCTCGCTCCAGTCTTGAACCACGCCAATACCGCGCAGGTACAGGTTGCCCACGGCAAGCTGCGCTTCCGCATCGCCCTGCCTTGCCGAGCGCATGGCCCACTTGACACCCTCCTCCGGGTTTTCCCGTACGCCCCTGCCGGAAAAATACATGCCGGAAAGAATCAGCTGCGCCCTGGCATATCCCTTTTCGGCCGAGCGCCTGATCCATTTTTCAGCCAGCATATCGTTTGAGTCCATCTCATCACTGGCAAGATAGGCATAACCCAGCTCACACTGCACCTTGGGGTCGCCCTTTTCGGCGAGGAAAGTGGCAAGCTTCAAGACCATCCGGATATCCTTGTTGAGCGTGGTATTGCGCGCGTACCGGCTGACCAGTTCATACACCGCGCCGGGATGCCCCTGCCTTGCCGCCTCGGCAAACCACTTTGCCGCACGGGCATCGCTCCGTGCCACACCGCCCTTGCCGTACTTGAACGTCACCCCCAGCTCAAACTGCGCCTTGACATCACCCGCCTTTGCCGCCAGCAGCAATACCGCCGCCTGCCTGACTTCCATGTCGGCAAGATTTTCCCCGTAGGGCAAAACAGCCGGTTCCGGCATGAAGTTCTCCTAAGGATTAGCTTTCATTAATTTGCTGTCCGCGAAAAGCGGATTTTTCTCGTCTGCCAAGACGCCGGGAGAAAATTGGACGAAGGCGTATTGGACATACGTCGAGGTCAATTTTAAACCGGCAACGCGGGAAGATGGGAAAAAGCAGCTTTGCAGCAGGCCAATTAATGAGAGCTGATCCTGGACTATGGCATATCCGTCAGGCGCAGCATATCACGCAGCGCCACATTATTCTGCTGTGCCGAGCGACGGTGCCACTTGCGTGCCTCGACACGGTTCGCCTTTACCCCCATGCCCGTCTCGTACATGGCGGCCAAAAGCCGCTGTGCCTCGCTGTGCTCATGCTCGGCTGCCCAGATAAAAAGCCCCAACGCCTTTGCCTCATCCTTTTGCACTCCCAGCCCGTTGACATACAGGATCGCCAGCTGGTACCGGGCTTCCGCATAGCCCTGTTTTGCCGCCCTGGCATACCAGATCGCAGCCGTTTCCTCGTCAGCCTTTCCCGCTACGCCCCGCGCACAGGCCAGACCCAGTGCTGATTGTGCCGGGGCATAGCCCTGTGCAGCCGACTGCGCATACCATTTTACCGCCTCGGCATACGCCGTTGCCCTGTCTGCCGCCGCCAGCGCCGAGCGCGCTTCCTGCCACTTTACCAACCCGGCATAATACTGTGCTTTTGCCTCGCCCGATTTTGCCGCGTCCCAGGGGTTTTCCATGAGGTCACGCTCTTCAAGGACCTGGTTCACTTCAGCTTCATGGTTGTGCAGTTCGCGCGCTTTCCCATACCATTGGCGCGCCTTTTCCGTATCCCTCTCCACACCCAGACCATACTCCAGCATCCCGCCCAGCTCAAACATCGCCAGGCTTGAGCCTGCATTGGCCGCCGTTTCAAACCACCGGTAGGCTTCTTCCATATTCTGCTTCACGCCATAGCCATCCACATAAAACGCCGCCAGCCGGTAAGCCGCTTCCGCCTGCCCGCCCTGGGCCGCCTTCATCAGCCAGGCCGCCGCTACATCCGGGTCCGGCTGCAGGGCGTCCACACCCCACGAGTACACAAGGCCCGCCTCGTACTGCGCCTCCGCATCCCCGGCTTCGGCTTTGGCAATGATATGGCAGGCAGCCCTGTCCAGCATGGATGAATTTTTCAGTGTACCCGCCATGATGGCATCACACGAGGCACTGGCCGCCATCACCGCAGCGGCTGGAAAACACCATGCCAGTAAAAGCCCCGCTCCCAGCAAAAACCGCCGCATCATCGTCCCCTTTCCTTTTCCCGGTTCTCATTGACGCCAATACCTCTCACGTACAGCATGCCCATCAGGCTGCATGCCTTGTCATACCCCTTCGCCACCGATTGCCTCAGCAACCCTTCCGCTTCGGCCAGGTCGGGCTTTTCCACCTGTCCCTGCAAATGCAGCAGCGCCAGCTCATACTGCCCTTCAGCATCCCCCTGTGCTGCCGCTGCGCTGAAAAGCGCTGCCGCCTTTTTCAGGTCTTTTTTTCCCGGCGCATCCTGCGTGTACAGAATGCCCAGCTTCACCTGTGCCGGCGCATAGCCCTGCCCGGCCGACTTGCTGTACCATTTTTCCATCCGGTCATAATCGGCCCGGTACCGGTTGTCGCGGTTGTATTGCGCCGCATAATACTGGGCAACCGGGTCTCCCGCTTCGGCGCGAACCATCGGGTCTTCCAGGAGGATCATGTCTTTGGGTGAAAGCGTCCGCTTTGCATAAAAATTGCCCGATGCCTGCGCCTTGGCAACCCATTTTTCAGCCGCTGCATCATCGCGCTTACCGCCAATACCCAGCGCATAGCACTCGCTTAATCTCGCCTGGGCCAGCGGATGCCCTTTTTCGGCCGCCCGGACAAACCACTGGCGCCCCCTCACTTCATCGTGAGCCACGCCCGTGCCAGAGGCATACTGCGTGCCCAGAAGACACATGGCATCCGCATCATCCTGCCTTGCCGCCTTTTCAAACCAGGCAGCGGCCTTTAGCGGCTCCCCCTGCACGTGCAGCCGGTGAAGCGCTGCCAGCCCCACTTCCACCTGCGCCGCCTTATCGCCCGCATTTGCCTTTTTGCACAGGGCGTTGATCGCCTGCTCGTATTGTGTGCCTGCGTAATCCGGACACAGGGCATTTACCCCGCTTTCGCTTCCCTGTGCCGTGGCGCACGAGGAAAAGATCATGGCAAAAAGAGCCGTCCATCCGGTGAGAAAAAGCCGCCTTGCCATATCCATCCTATCGCTTGTAGCCCTCCAGCCGGTACAGCGGCCCGGTGGCGTTACCGCTGCCGTTCTTGACAGCCTTGCGGTACCATTCTTTCGCTTTCTCCTTGTCC
>JAAZED010000137.1 GCA_012512465.1 Oxalobacter sp.
AGACAAGCTTGCGAGCAGCGAAGAGCGCAGCAATTCGTTCATAAGGCGCGTTAATCAGAGATTCCTCAATATTTTATATTCTGCGCCATACTCTCCGGCAAAAAAGGCAACACCATCATGGCTGCCTGCTCTGCATAAGGGCTGAACATGGCATTTTGCCAGAAGGGTTGCTGGGGAATGGATGTCATACCGCATAGAAGTACCAGCACCAGGCTCAACAAGGCGCCTCTCGTCAGTCCGAAAAAACCGCCCAGGCTACGGTTCAGCCCGGACAAACCGCCAGCACTCACCAGTGCATCCACCGCCTTCGCAAACAGCATCATCGCTATCCGTGCACCGATGAAAAGCGCCACAAAAGAAATAATCAACCGAATTGTCTCACCAGGTAATGCTGCCGGCAGCATGGGCGCGAGGACTTCACCGTACATATTGGCAACAACAAAAGCGACAACCCAACTGACCAGGGAGAGTACTTCCCTGAGAAACCCCCGCATGGTTCCGATAATGACAGAACATCCCAGGAGAAAGAGCAATGCGTAATCAAATGCCGTCAACCCATTCCCAATCGTTTTCAGTTAACCAGCGTACATGGCAGCTTTAACTGGCTCAGTTTGGCACAGGTACTGTTGACTTCCATTCTGGTGGGCAGCGGCCCGATCCGTATCCGGATACGCTCACCGCCATCCTTCAATGCCACCTTCTGTGTGTAAGAGGTAAGCCCGGCTTTCTGAAGCCTGTCCTGCAGTTCTTTGGCCTTGTCCTGCGATGAAACCGCTGCGACCTGGATAACAAATTTCCCCTGCTCATCAGCCTTGGCATCTGCCGCTTTCGCGTCTGTCTGTTGCTGCGCAATCAACTGGCCAATGGGATCATCCGTTTTTTTCGCGGTATCGGTTTTCGTATCAGATTTTGACTCCGGTTTGGCATCCGGCTTTGACTCTGGCTTCACATCCGTTTTTGCTACCGGTTTGGTATCGGTCTTGTCATCAGCAGCCAGCTTGGCCGTTGTGTCTTTTTTATCGGATGCCACTGGCGTTGACGAATCGCCCGCAGGTTTGTCACTGCCTGCAACAACCGCTGGCTTTTCTTCTGCCTTTTTCTTCACCGGTTCCCGGGAAACTGTCTGGGATGGTTTGTCCCGGGAGGGAATATCAATCAGGAGATCCTGCGATACGGTTTGCGGCTCGGAATCGAAGATCATGGGCAGCACGATAATGGCTGCCAGTGTGATGGTAACAGCCCCGACCAGACGCCGTCTTGCCCGTTTTTTCTCAGGGAGGATGGGATCATCGACGTCAGCGGGTTTTCCCGGTTTTTTTCTGCCGGCGTTATCCGGTGTGAAACCGCCACCATCGGTATAAGGTAAATCCTGGTCTGCTGTTTCGGGCTTCTTGCGGCGAAATAAGGAAAACCGGCTCATGTAATCCGTTTATGAGGTTGATGAATCTGAATGCACAGTCCGGGTCACACCTGTCACAATCCAGAATGATCCGAAAGCGATTATTCTATCATTTTTCCGTGCGTTGATCTTCGCAGCATCCAGCGCATCCGCCGCGGTTTCAAAAAGCAGTATCCGGTCCGGCCTGACACCGGCGGCAATCAGCTTTTCCTTCAGCATTTCCGTGGTCGCCGCCCGTGAGAGGGGAAGCCCGGTGAGATACCAGAAATCGACCGAATCCTTCATCGGCGCAATCACTCCCTCGATATCCTTGTCGGACATGGCGCCAAAAACCGCATAAGTCGCATGAAACTCGCCCATGCTGCGAAGATTGTCCGCCAGAACAACTGCTGCATGCGGGTTGTGGGCAGCATCCAGGACAACCAGCGGCTCCTTCTGAAGCACCTGAAAGCGCCCGGGAAGGCAAACCTGTGACAAACCGGCGCGGACAGCCTTTTCATCAAATGGCAGGATATCCTGCATGGCCTCAAGGACCATCAACGCATTGGTCGCATTTTTCACCTGGTTTTTGCCATGCAGCTTGGGCGGATCCAGGTTGTCAAACTGCAAGGCCTCACCGATATAGCTCCAGTGATCTCCCTGGCAAATCGAATGGTAATCCCGTCCAAGCACCCGAAGATCGGCACCAATCTCATCGGCATACGCCACCAGTGAGTGCGGCGGATCATAATCCCCGTAAACGGCCATTTTTTCCTGGCGGAAGATACCGGCTTTTTCATAGCCGATCAGTTCCCGCGTATGGCCCAGAAAATCCACGTGGTCAATATCCACATTCGTGACAACGGCAACCTGTGAATCGATGAGATTGACCGCATCCAGCCGCCCGCCCAGCCCGACTTCCAGAATAACGACATCCAGACTGGCCTCGGCCAGTATCTGCATGATGGTAAGCGTTGTGAATTCAAAAAAGGTCAGTGGAATATCCCCACGGGCGGCTTCGACTTTTTTGAAGGTGTGAACAATCGTTTTTTCAGGAACGGTCTGACCGTCTATCCTCACGCGCTCTTCAAAATCATGAATATGCGGCGAACTGTACAGCCCGACACGGTGGCCGGCTTTCTGCCATATAGCCTGCATCATGGCACAGGTGGAGCCTTTTCCATTGGTTCCGCCAACGGTAATGACGGGACAATCAAAACGGATACCCAGCCGCTCTTTGACCACATGAACACGCTCAAGCCCCATCTCAATGTTTTTGGGATGAAGCTGTTCAATACCTGCCAGCCATTCCGGCAAAGTATCCGCATGGATAGAATTCACCGGCATCCTTTCAGCTGTGTGACAGACATGTCATCTCCACCACAGGCAACACCATTTCGCCTGGAAAGAACAGGCCGGGTAAAACAGTTGAAAGAAAAAGAAACATCTGCCATGAGCGGATAGGGAAAATGATCAGGATACGGCTTCAGCCGGCTGGTTCTGCAAAATAGCCAGCAGATGGGCCAACTCGTCACGCATCTCGCGCCTGTCAACAATCCGGTCAACCGCCCCTTTCTGCATCAGGAATTCGGCACGCTGGAAACCTTCCGGCAGCTTTTCGCGAACCGTATTTTCAATGACGCGTGGACCGGCAAAACCGATAAGCGCCTTCGGCTCGGCCATAACAATATCTCCGATAAAGGCAAAAGATGCCGATACCCCACCCATGGTCGGGTCTGTGAGAATAGAGATGTACGGCAGGCTTTTTTCCGCCAGCTTCGTTAAAATCGCATTGGTCTTGGCCATCTGCATCAGGGAAAGCAATCCCTCCTGCATCCGTGCACCGCCACTGGCGG
>JAAZED010000138.1 GCA_012512465.1 Oxalobacter sp.
GCCGTATACTTTATTCCGATGAGCGCAGCAACCAGGTTGTTTTCATTCCCAAGGAAAAAGCGCTGCAGATCCTGCAGCAAAAAGAAGGCATTACCGACATCGTCAAGACACTGGGCCGAAACCCACTACCGGACGGATACCTTATCCGCATTGCCCGTAATGATGGCGACCCGCGTTTTGCACTGCATATTGAAAACATTGCCCGACAGCTGGAAGGACTTCCCCATGTGCAAAAAGTCCAGATAGATTCCGCCTGGATAAAACGCCTTGCCGCATTTGTCCGTGTAGTCCGGATGTGTATTCTCTTTCTCGGCATCACGCTGGGTGTTGTCGTCATTGCCGTCATTTTCAATACCATCCGTCTCCAGGTGCTCACACGGATTGATGAGATCACCCTGACCCGAATGGTTGGCGCCACCCGTTCCTACATCCGGCGTCCTTTTTATTACACGGGCATCCTGCTCGGACTTTTTTCAGGCGCTTTGGCGCTGGGTATTGTCGTGTTGGCCCTGTATCCCTTGAACAACGTCATTGCAGACCTTGCCCGCCTTTACGCATCTGATCTGCAACTGGCGCCGCCCAATCCGCTTGTTTCAGTGTCCCTGCTCCTGATCAGTGCCGCTTTGGGCTGGATAGGCGCGCTTTTTTCGGTCAATCGCCACCTGGGCCGCATGAGCTGATTGGCCTCATTCGCAAAAGCCATTGATTTTCAGGGAAAAAGCCGCTTTTCTTGCGGCGTCTCAAACCCATCCGGACATCCTGTTTTATCCTGATTTCACTTGGGTCAGGACTCATTGATTTGCCGTGGGCGAAAAGTGGATTTTTCCTGTCTGTCAAGGCGTCGGGGCAAAATCAGACGAAGGCGTATTGGACATACGGCGAGGTCGATTTTGACCCGACAACACTGGCAGACGGGGAAAAGTCGCTTTGCAGCAGGCTAATTAATGAGTCCTGACCCTAGGCCTTGCGCCCGTCTTTAAAACGCATGCGCCCGTTAGCACTCTCTCTCAAAGAGTGCTAAAATAGAGGGTATGGAAAAACAATTTAATTCACTCACCTTGGAAAAAGTTAAGGGGGAAGCATGACCGCATCCGCACCATCTGCATTGATGCCGGCGAACAATCATTTTTTGGCTCTTGGTTTTACCGGCGCTCTGGGCAATATTGAAGCCTACATCGCAGAAGTCAACCGCCTGCCGATGCTCACGCATGAGCAGGAGACTTCACTGGCCGAGCGTTATCGTGAACACAATGATCTGGCTGCCGCACAGGAACTGGTGCTGTCACATCTGAGGCTGGTTGCCTCCGTTGCCCGTGGCTATCTGGGCTATGGCCTGCCGCATGCCGACCTGATCCAGGAAGGCAATATCGGCCTGATGAAAGCAGTCAAGCGTTTTGATCCCACTATGGGAGTACGCCTGGTTTCCTACGCCATTCACTGGATCAAGGCAGAAATTCATGAGTACATCCTGAAAAACTGGCGTATGGTCAAGGTTGCCACAACCAAGGCCCAGCGCAAGCTCTTCTTCAATCTGCGCAGCCACCGCAATGGCAGTGAAACCATGAATGAAGCACAAATCGACTCTCTGGCAAAAAAACTCAATGTCAAACGGGAGGAAGTGCTGGAAATGGAAACCCGCATGAATGGCCGTGACATTGCGCTGGAACCGCCAACTGACGATGACGACGAAAGCTTTGCGCCCATTTCCTATCTTTCATCGGAAGAAAACGAGCCGACCAGGGTACTGGAAACGCTTGAAACGGAACGGCTTCAATCCGAAGGACTGGAAGAGGCGCTGGGCAAACTGGATCCGCGTTCCCGCCGTATCATTGAGGCACGCTGGCTTGCCAACGATGAGGGTTCCGGTGCAACCCTGCATACCCTCGCAGAGGAATTCGGAGTATCTGCCGAGCGTATTCGCCAGATCGAAACCGCTGCCATGAAGAAGATGAAAACGGCGCTGGTTGCCTACCAGTAATCCGGCAGGTATGCCACAATAAAAGGCACGTCAGGTGCCTTTTATTTTGCCTGCGCCACTGGCCAGGTGTTACCGGCAAGCCTGACCTGAAAGAAAACGCCTGAACCATGCCGCTTTTTCAATATGCGTTAAAGCCCGTTAAAGAATGCCTGTTCCCGCTGAGCGACAACGGGCAGAAAAATGTTGCCTGGTTCTGGCTGACAGACAGTGCTTACTGCCTTGACCTCGGCACAGTCAGGCTCTTTGAAAACTCCCGTATCTGGCAGGAAAAATACGGATTGCCCCCTGAGGCATCAGGATGGGATGAATACCCCTATATCAGGCAACTGGAGGATTTGTTTGACATCCTGCCTGAAATCACCACACCGGTTCCCGATTGGGCATGGAAGCGGGTTGGCACGCCAGAAAAACGCTTTGCACTCAAAAGACAACTCGACAACTGGTTCGAAAAACTGGATGCTCCGTCTGATGAGAAATGGGAACTTTATGGCGATATGACTCGCCTGGTGTGGGACAACAACCGCCTGGATACCGGCTACCTGCGTTTTCGCAGTTTTTGCTGGTTCTGCCGCATAGGCGAACAGCTTGTCATCCAGTATGATTTCCGCGACATCGACGAAGATGGCCTCCCGGTCTGGTCTGCCTCTATAGGCTCATATGAAATATCCTACGAGCTTTTTATGCAGGAGATGGAAAATTTCCTGCACCATTTTTTCCTCGACATGGAAAAACAGTTTGGTCAATGGGTAACGTATCACCCCGAATTCAACCGTCTCGCCTGACCCGTGCTACCGGATGCACAATCGGTATCACGGCTTTCACTGGCGATATGGGAAGAAATGAACCGGTGCTTCTGCCTGTTTTTCTTTCTCCGGGTAAGAGCAGAAAGCGTGGCCGTAGATAATCTCAAACGGCAGGCTGATCCTGCCATCAGCATCCCTTTCATTTTCCAGATAATCCAGTAAATCCGAATAAGCTGTTTTTCCCATCAACCCCTGCCTGCGTGTACGAAGGGCATTTCCGCCCAGTGCACGAACATCTGAAAGCAGTCTGTTAACATGCTCATAGGTGACGTGAATCACCTCCCTGTCCAAAACAGGCGAAACAAA
>JAAZED010000009.1 GCA_012512465.1 Oxalobacter sp.
CCTCATTATTTCGTCGGTTTTACCTTTTCGCCGGCGCGGCGATAAACGTCTTTCGTGATCTGTTTTTCGGTATGTCCAGTGGCAGGTTGCTTTTCCGTTGTTTCGGCGCACGCTTGAAAGCTACGGCAACTTCTTCTGTCTGCAATGTCGGATGAACATGGTATCCCACGATCTTTCTGGAATAGGCATCTGTTAGCAGACTCAGGTAGACAAACCGCTCCCGTGTGGGGATATACGTAATATCAGCTACCCAGACTTCTTCAGGACGACGGATTATCCGGCGAGATGCTCAGTTTAGCAGATTCGGATGTCTACGGAAACGGTGATGACTATAGGTCGTCTTGTGATACGCCCGGCGATTGGGAACAAGTAGCCTTGCCTGTTTTAACAGGTCAAACAGGGCGTCCCGTCCCACAAGGATGCCCTCCGGCTTGAGCATGGCGTAGAGTTTTCTGGTGCCAGGCCGGGGCTGAATCATCCGTTCATGGCGAACTCGCTTTAGAATCTGTTCTCCCAGAGCCTCTTTACGTAATTCCCGCGCTTTTCTCTGGTAACCGGCCTGGCGGCTGATGCCGACAAACCGGCAGGCTTGCGCTATGCTTATTCGAACAGCTTTACTCCATACTCTGTCTTGATAATGTCCGGCATGGATTCAAACAGCTGGGCTTTGAGATTGGCTTCCTTGAGTTCTTGCTCAAGTTCTTTGATCCGCTGTTCCGGTGTCTGTGGGCGCTTTTCGGAATCCATAATGTTTCTCTTGAGATCGGATCCCCCCAGTTTATGCCAATTCATCCGTCCGTGCTTGCGTAACCAGACTAAGACGGTTGATCTGCCCTGGATGCCATAGCGCTCCTGCGCCTCTTTTGCTGTCATTTCCCCTTTTTCAACCTGCTCTACAACGGCCAGTTTAAAAGCCATTGTGTAATCCCGCTGGGTGCGTTTAACCCAATCTCCCATTGACTTCTCCTTTCAAGTGGAAAAAAGTGTCATGAATCCCCCGCACAGCGGGGGACGAGAAGTCCGCACGGCACTTTTGGGTTACTTTTTGTCTGTACATGCCGGGCAAAAAGTAACCTGCCGCCGGTCAGCCACCCACCTTATGAGGATAAATAGAGGATTAATCTGATCGTAGAGTACCCACTACGCGTAGGGTAATAACAACAAAACGCGCCTGCCATCGCGTCACCACGACCCCTTACCCCTCAATGACAGTACTTCTCTCCTGTCTTCATGTCATGGTGGCAGCACAGGCCGCCGGATGAGCTATACTCCGTAAAGGAGCCGATACAGAATTTCATGCCGGTGTCGGGATCACGTGAGCAGGTGACGCCGCGTTTTTGGGGCGGTTTTTTCTCTGTCGTTTCCAGCTTTTTTTCAGGCTTGTCGCTGGCGGTAATGGCGGAAAACGGGCTGGCCAGCAGCAGGGTAGTAGCGAGTAAGGCAAGTGTCTTTTTCATGGGGCGTATCCTGTCGTGTTTTTTTGTCTCTTATCCGAATATTTCGGCCTCACCGAGTGATACCCCCTGCCTGTCTTTTTCCGAGAGAATGGGGGGTAACTCCCCGGGCCATGCGATGCCGATGGCGGAGTCATCCCAGGCGATGGTGCGTTCTGCTTCGGGTGCGTAGAATGCGGTGACCTTGTAGAGGCATTCGGCATTGTCAGTCAGTGCAAGGTAGCCGTGGGCGAAGCCTTCGGGTATCCACATCTGGCGGCCGTTTTCCGCAGAGAGGATTTCGCCTGTCCATTGGCCGAAGGTGGGGGAGGAGCGCCGCAGGTCAACGGCCACGTCAAAGATGGCACCGCGGGTTACCCGCACAAGCTTGCCCTGGGCATAAGGAGGGAGCTGGTAATGCAGGCCGCGCAGGACGCCTTTTTTTGAAAGGGCATGGTTATCCTGGACAAATGTTGCATAAATACCAATTGCCGATTCAAAATCCCTGCTGTTATAGCTTTCCAGGAAAAAGCCCCGCGAATCCCCGTGTTTTATGGGCTCGAGCATGATGACATCCGGCAGGGCGGTAGGGGATTTTTTCATGTTTTAACAGTAATTTTCATGTTTTATTGTGAAAGGGTATTGGCGAAAAGAAAGTTTTCGATACAATGAATACACAATAAAAACAAATGCCTCCTGATGTAAGCCTGCGTATTATACATATACACAGTGAAGAGGAGTTCCTGAACCTGGTGTGAGGGCCATGACGATTCTCGTGACCGGCGGTGCCGGATTTATCGGATCCAATTTTGTACTGGACTGGCTGGCGGCCTCGAATGAGCCGGTGGTAAATCTGGACAAGCTGACGTATGCCGGGCATCTGGAAAGCCTCAAGTCGATTGAAGATGATCCGCGCCATATTTTTGTCAAGGGTGATATCGGCGACATCGAGCTGGTGACTGATCTGCTGCATGAGCACAGAATCAGGGCTGTCATTAATCTGGCCGCAGAAACGCATGTGGATCGTTCGATCAGGCTGATGGAAGATTTTGTGCAGACCAATATCGTAGGGACGTCACATCTTCTGGAAGCCTGCCGGCAGTATTTTGCTGTAGTAAGTGAAGAAAAGCGGATGCGTTTCCGTTTTCTGCATGTCTCGACAGATGAGGTGTTCGGGTCTTTGGAGGAAGCGGTGCCGGCATTTACGGAAAGCTCTCCTTATTTGCCCAGCAGTCCCTATGCAGCCAGCAAGGCAGCAGCAGACCATCTGGTTCGCTCGATGCACCGGACGCATGGGCTGCCGGCTATCACGACACGTTGCTCGAATAATTACGGCCCTTACCAGTACCCGGAAAAGCTGGTTCCGATCATGATCCACAATGCGCTTTCGGGAAAGCCGCTGCCGCTTTATGGTGATGGCATGCAGATCCGTGACTGGCTGCATGTGAAGGATCATTGCAGTGCGCTGCGTCTCGTGCTGGAGCGTGGGAAGATCGGCAGGACTTACAATATCGGCGGGCTGAACCAGAAACGCAATATCGAGGTGGTGATGTGCCTGTGCCGGATTCTTGATGAGCTGTGCCCGCGCGAAGGGGGGGGCAGCTACAGTGCCCTGCTGAGTTTTGTAGCGGACAGGCCGGGGCATGACCGGCGTTATGCGATTGATGCAACCCGTATATGGGATGAGATGGGATGGGTGCCTTCGATACACTTTGAGACAGGCTTGAAAATGACAGTGGAATGGTATCTTGAAAATACTGCTTGGATAGAGAGAGTGTCTGACGAAAAATTCCACCAGTGGATTAAAAAACAGTATGCCTGACAGAAGACAGTGTCCCGTCCTGAAATAGGTTGACGGATTTTATGAATCAAAGAACGCCTGATGCACGGCATCGGGCGTTTTATATTTTAAGCTGAGATGAGGACGTCTGTCGTTGTATGTTGGTATGGATTGTTCAATCATTTTTCTGGCCTCATGGATGTCTTTTGGTTTGTGAAGCAGAAATTCACTCTTGAGGATGCCATTGACCCGCTCAGCCAGGGCATTCTGGTAGCAATCATAGCCATCTGCCATGGAACAGGTGACGTTGTGCCTGGCATGGAGGCTTTGGTATAGTGATGAACAGTACTGGATTCCCCTATCCGAATGATGAATCAGTGGCACGTTGCTTTGCCGTTGTTTCAGCGCACGCTTGAAAGCGAGATGACCAAAAGCAGTGAAACGCTCGTGGCACCTGTCCCACCGGGTTATGGCCCGTTTGTATTTGTTGAGCCATGCAAACGGCGCTCTATTTTCCAGCGTCTTTTGTAACGGCGCAATGCGCGGCCATCCTGGGTGGCAGGGCGCTTGCGGTTCTTCCTGTGAGGCGCAATCATTTCGACCCCGCCAAGAGCGAGTCTTTGATCGAGCGGATCACTATCATAGGCACGATCCCCCACAAGTCGCTCAACTCGTCCACGGGTGACAACTTCATCGAGCGTTTTTTCGACAAGGGTGACTTCATGTGGCGAAGCAGAATCCGTGTGCACGGCGAGTGGAAAACCAGAAGCGTCTGCAATAACCATGAGCTTCGTACCTTTGCCCCGCTTGGTCTTTCCCACTTTGAGCCCCCTTTTTTCGCCACCGTGAAGGTGCCGTCTATGAAGCATTCCGATAGATCAATACCGCCCCGTTCTTCAAGGTCCTGTGCCAGCGCTTCCAGTATGTGGCGTAATACGCCTTGTTTGACCCACCGGGAAAAACGCCTGAAACACGTTGATCCTGAAGGAAAACGATCAGGAAGATCTCCCCAGGCAGCACCCGTTCGTAATACCCACAGAACACCGTTTAATACGTCCCGGTCTGTGTGTACTTCCGGACGGCCTCGACCGGTACGATGGCTCTCAGGTTTCGGGATCAAAGGCTCCAGAATTGCCCATTGTTCGTCTGTAAGTTGTTCGGCTCGTCGTCTTTTCATCCAGACAGCTAGAAGTGGGCCCGGAAAACTGGACAGTTGCGTAAG
>JAAZED010000010.1 GCA_012512465.1 Oxalobacter sp.
GTTCATGACATCGGGTTCTTCTGTTTCGCCTTCAAATACAATGGAGCAGGTAGGGTCCATCATAAGCACGAAAAAGACGATGTGAATGGGCAAGAGCACGAGCGGCCATCCCAGCATGACAGGAAAAAGTGACATCCCGGCAATCGGGATATGTGCCGCAATAACAAAGACAACGGCTTTGCGGATGTTGTCAAAAATCCGGCGGCCCAGGCGTACCGCTGTCACGATGGAGGAAAAATCATCGTCCAACAGCACCAGTGCGGAAGATTCGCGGGCGACGTCGGTTCCTCTTTCGCCCATGGCGATACCGATATGGGCCGCTTTCAGCGCGGGTGCATCATTGACGCCATCGCCGGTCATGGCGACGATTTCCCAATTATTTTTGAGGGCATTGACCAAGAGCAGCTTCTGCTCGGGGGTTGCGCGGCAAAACACATTGGCATGCCGGATGTTTTCCTGCCGCTCATGAGAGGGCATGTCTTCCAGTTCAGTGCAGTTGATGATGCGCCCGCCGGCATCCAGCCCGGCATCGTCAGCAATCCGTCGCGCCGTGGTGGGATAGTCTCCCGTAATCATGACCACCCGGATACCGGCATTGAGACATTCCCTGACAGCTGACGGTACGGTGGGCCTTAACGGATCGGCCAGGGCAATGAGGCCCAGGTATTCAAAAATGAAATCATGCTGGTCTGACGGCAGGTCGGTGATCTGGAACTGGGCCTTGGCCACGGCCAGGATGCGCAGGCCCTGGGCCGCCAGATAGTCCGTCTGACGGCGGATGGCGCTGGCGGTGTCATCATCCAGGTGGCACAGGTCGATAATGGCTTCCGGCGCGCCCTTGGCGGCAATGACATATTGCTGCCGGTTGGGCGACTGCCATACGCGGGACATGGCAAGGAGCTCACGTGAGAGGGGATATTCTTCAATCAGCATCCAGCTGTCGTGGATGTGCTCTGTTCCTGCCAGGACGGTATTTCCCGTTTCCTGGATGGCTTTTTCCATCGGATCGAAGGGATCACGCTGGGATGAGAGCATGGCAAATTCAAGGACTTCATGGAAAACTTCCGGATAGTTGTCCGGGATGAAGGCTTCAGGCGTATCAAAGGGGTAGATTTCATTTTCCGCCATGACCCTGGATACCAGCATGCGGTTTTCCGTGAGCGTGCCTGTTTTGTCCACGCAGAGGACGGTTGCGGCACCCAGCATTTCAATGGCGGGAATGCGGCGGGTAAGCACATGGCTTTTTGACATGCGCCAGGCGCCAAGCCCGAGAAAAATAACAAGGACCAGGGGAAATTCTGCCGGCATGATGCCCATGGCCAGTGTCAGTCCTGCCAGTATGCCGTTAAGCCAGTCGCCCCGTGTCAGCCCGTACCAGACAATGAGGACAGAGACGACGATTGCACTGCCGATCGCAATGGTTCTGACGGCCTGGCGGGTTTCTGCCTGCACCCGGCTGGGCTCATCCTTTTCTGTTGCCAGCGCTTTGCCGATATGCCCGAGTGCGGTGTGTTCGCCAATGGCAGCCACGCGGGCCCAGCCTTTTCCCTGTACGATCAGGGTGCCGGAAAAGAGCCAGGGATGATCGTCCCCACCGGGTACTGGTGGCGAGTCCGGTTCGGTTCCGGCTATCGGCACCAGTTTTCTGACCGGCACGGATTCACCGGTCAACAGCGACTCATCGGCAGACAGGTTCTGGGCATCCACCACAAAGGCGTCTGCCGGCACCCTGTCACCTTCTGTCAGATAGATCAGGTCACCCCGGACAACGTCGCGTCCGGCAATCCGGCGATGTTCGCCATCACGCATGACCAGCGCCCTGGGGCTGGTCAGGTCTCTCAAGGCTTCCAGTGTCCGTTCGCTTTTTCGCTCCTGGAAAAAACTCATGCCGACAATGACACAGACCGACACTAACAGGATGATGGCGTCCTGCCTGCTGCCGATCAAAAGGTAAACGATACCGCAGGTCATGAGCAGAAGAAACATCGGCTCGGTAACCACATCCCAGGCGATGGCATAAAGCGGACGCGGCCTGGCCGAAGGCAGCTCGTTAAAGCCTTCTGCTTTCAGGCGGCTTTCTGCTTCACCCTGGGTGAGGCCGGTGAGCAGGGGATTGTCGTGTACGGGTTTCACGTTATGCCCTGGCAGTAAGCGGTTCCATTATTCCTGGCGTATCCATCCGGTCTTTCAATAACAGGACAGGGCCGGAAACGTCCGACCCTGTTATTAGGGCGTGTTAACACGAAACAGCCTGCTGCAAAGCCGTTATGTCCCACATGGCGGTGTTGCCTCGAAAAATCTGAATTTGACGTAGGTTGACTACGCCTGCATCCAGATTTTCCGATGCGCCTTGCCCTTTGAAACAAAACGACTTTTCGCGAACGGCGGTCTAGTGTTAACACGCCCTAACGGAAAAGTCTTGCCGTTATTTTTGGCGGAGTTCAGCGATCATCTGCTCCAGCTTCAGTGTATCGGCGCA
>JAAZED010000139.1 GCA_012512465.1 Oxalobacter sp.
AGGCAGTGCAGCGTTCCACGGAAGGCTCAACGGTCTTTGTCATTAACAAGGACAATGTGGCTGAAATCCGCCGGGTTCAGACCGGTGCTTCCTACCAGGAAAAATGGGTCGTACTCGACGGCCTGAATGTGGGCGATAAAGTGATCGTTGAAGGCATACAGAAAGTCCGTCCCGGCTCTCCTGTCTCACCGGTTGCATGGGAAAAAGACGTCAAACCGGCTTTGGCAACTGACACCACAGCCGAGGCAGAAAAAGCCGCTTCCCAGGATGAAGCGGCAACAGATAAACCTGCAGAGGCCGCAACGCCGGCAGCAGAAACACCCCAGGCAGCAGCACCGGCATCTGATGAAAAAGCAGCAGGAGCAGTGGCTCCCGTAAAACCTGAGGAAAAGGCTGTTGCTTCCGAACCGGTAAAAACGGCTGAGACAATCGAAAAACCGGTAGGGGCCAAACAGGCCGACACGCAAAAAGCGGTAGAAAAAACGGCTTCCCCGGCCCAGAAAAAAGCAGGGGAAAAACCCAAACCGGCACCCGTAAAACCGGCTGATACCGCGAAAAAGGGAGAATCCGGACAGACACCGGTAACAGCAAAGCCAACACAAGCCATGCGAACACTGCCCGCAGAAAAAGCCGCCACCCAACCGGATAATGCCGAAACCGCAAAAACGGCTCCACCTGATCAGGCAACGGCCTCACCGGCCGGGGCGCAAAAGGAATAGGGAGCATCTGAATGGCAAGGTTCTTTATTGACCGCCCTGTTTTTGCCTGGGTTCTTGCAATCTTTATTATCCTGGGCGGCATCCTGTCCATTCTCACTCTGCCGATTTCCCAGTACCCGAACGTGGCGCCGCCACAGGTTACCGTTTCGACAACCTACCCTGGCGCGACGGCAAAAGTGGTGGAAGACAGCGTCACCCAACTGATTGAAGAAGAAATGAATGGCGCTACCGGCCTCATGTATATGGAGTCGGAAAGTCAGAGTACCGGTGAAGCCAAGATCACGCTTTCCTTTACCAACGAGACCGACGTGGAACTGGCCGCTGTTGATGTCCAGAACCGGATCAAGCGGGTCTAATCCCGCCTGCCCACGCAGGTCATGCAGCAGGGCGTCATTACCAACAAGGCCCGAAGCAACTACCTGGCGGTTATCGCCGTCACGTCCACCGATGGCCGGCTCAGCCAGTTTGAGCTTGGCGACTTTGTGGCGCGTAATGTCACCAATGACATCAAGCGGATTCCCGGTGTCGGTGACGTTACTATTTTTGGTTCTGAAAAAGCCATGCGTGTCTGGCTGGACCCGGTCAAACTCACCGGACTTAACCTGACACCCGAAGACGTCAGTGCGGCCGTCAAGGCCCAGAATGCGGTAGTAACCTCAGGACAGCTGGCCGGCATGCCCAACACAGGGAAAGAACCTATCTACGCCAACATTACGGTACATGGCCAGTTGCAAACGCCGGAAGAATTTGAAAACATTATTCTTCGCGCCAATCCGGATGGCTCAACCGTCCGTATCAAGGATGTCGGCCGGGTAGAACTCGGTGCCCAGCGATATGAACCCTTTGCCCACCTGGACGGCACACCCATGAGTGGCTTCGGCATCATGCCGACAGCGGATGCCAACAGTATCGCGACCATGTCCGCCATCAGGGCAAAAATGGCCGAGCTCTATGAGTATTTCCCTGCGGGTGTGGAATACAGTATCCAGAACGATACTTCCCGTTTCGTTGTCGTCTCCATCAAGGAAGTGGTCAAAACCCTGTTTGAAGGGGTTTTCCTGGTTTTCCTGGTCATGTACCTTTTCCTGCAGAACATCCGCTACACGATCATTCCCACCATTGTTGTCCCCATTGCCCTGTTGGGCACCTTTGCCGTCATGAAGGCCCTGGGATTTTCCATCAACATGCTCACCATGTTCGGCATGGTGCTTTCCATCGGTATCCTCATTGATGACGCGATCGTGGTGGTGGAAAACGTCGAGCGGATCATGTCAGAAGAAGGCCTCTCCCCGCGGGATGCCACTTTCAAGGCAATGGGCCAGATCCAGGGCGCCATTATCGGTATTACCCTCGTTCTCATGGCCGTATTCGTACCAATGGCGTTCTTTGGCGGCGCGGTAGGCAAGATTTACATGCAGTTTTCGCTGTCAATGATCGCTTCCATTGCCTTCTCGGCTTTCCTTGCCCTCTCCCTCACGCCGGCACTTTGTGCCACGATCCTGAAACCGGTTGAGGCGGGACATCACGCCAGCAGCAAGGGATTTTTAGGCTGGTTCAACCGGAAATTCCACAGCACAACACTGACCTACGAGCGCCAGGTTGCCAAGATGTTCGGGCGTGCCGGACGTTATATGGTGATCTATTTTGCCATCTGCGCCTGCTGTGCCTGGATGTACTGGAAACTGCCAACGTCCTTCCTCCCTGACGAAGACCAGGGTTACATCTACGTCAATCTTCAGTTGCCGGGTGGCGCAACCGCCGCCAGGACCGGAGAAGTCTTGAAGGAAATCCAGGATCACTTCTTTACCGAACCCGGCATTGACCATACCGTACTGGTAACCGGCTCTTCCTTCTCCGGAAGAGGGCAGAACGGCGGTCTGGGTTTCGTCACCCTGAAAGACTGGGGAGAAAGAGATTCGGATAACAGCGCCCAGGCCATTGTCCGGCGGGCCTATGCAAAGTTTTCGCAATTCCGTGATGCCGTTGCCTTCCCGATCAATCCGCCGCCGATTCGCGAGCTCGGCACATCCACCGGCTTTGCTTTCCGCCTGCAGGATCGTGCCGGCATGGGCAATGAAGCACTGATCAATGCCCGTGACCAGCTGTTGGTAATGGCCAGGCAAAGCAAGGTATTGAAAAATGTCCGCCCCATGGCCATGGAAAATACCGCCCAGCTCAAGCTCAATATTGACCGGGATAAAGCCAATGCCCTGGGAATAACATTTGCCGATATCAATGCCGCCCTTTCTGTTGCAATGGGTTCGGATTATGTGAACGACTTTGAAAGTTTCGGCCGGCAGCAGCGCGTCATTGTCCAGCTGGACGCCACCAAGCGCGGCAAGCCGGAAGATATCAGCAAGATTTTCGCCAAAAACAGGGATGGCACCATGGTACCCTTCTCGGCCTTTTCAAGCAGTGAATGGACCAAGGGGCCAATACAGCTGATCCGTTACAACGGCTATCCGGCGGTAAGGATTGAGGGCGAGCCGGCAGAGGGTATGAGCACAGGTGATGCCATGGCGGAAATGGAAAACCTGACTCGTCAGCTCCCGCGCGGTTTTGGTTTTGAGTGGACCGGTCAGTCACTCGAAGAAAAAGTCTCCGGCAACCAGGCGCCCATGCTTTTCGCCCTGTCGCTTTTGGCTGTTTTCCTCTGCCTTGCGGCTTTGTATGAAAGCACGACGATTCCCCTGTCGGTCATACTGGTGGTGCCGCTTGGTGTTATCGGCGCGCTGTCAGGCGTATTGCTGCGCGGCATGCCCAATGACGTCTACTTCAAGGTGGGGTTGATTGCAACTATCGGTCTTTCCGCCAAAAATGCGATTCTGATCGTGGAGTTTGCGAAAGATCTGCAGGCACAGGGTAAAAACCTGGTACGCTCAACATTGGAAGCCTGCCGTCTTCGCTTTCGCCCGATTATCATGACATCCATGGCGTTTATCCTGGGCGTGGTTCCTCTGGTCGTTGCACGCGGCGCCGGCTCAGGCGCCCAGCAGGCAATTGGCACCGGTGTCATGTGCGGTATGATTACGGCAACCGTGCTGGCGGTTTATCTGGTTCCGATCTTTTTCCTGGTGGTCCGCAGCATCTTTTCGGGCAGCGAACGCCAGCGCAAGATGTACGCCAGCCATCATACACAGGAAGGCTCAAAGGACGTTCGCAAGCAACCCTGGGAGCTGGCGCCGGGTCTGGCCCGAGATATCAGTGAGGCTGAAGAGGATCTGCCCACTAATACAGGCCATCCCGATGAAACTGACAACAACAGGAATGACAAGGAAGACCAAGAATGACAAGGCTCAGAAAATGTGCATTTGCCCTGATGGCTGCCGGTATGTTGACCAGCTGCAGCATGGCGCCGACTTACGAGCGGCCTGAGGCGCCTGTAGAAGGTACCTGGCCGGAACACGCCGCGGTAGCCGAAGGCACGATTCCCGCGCCTGAAATAGGCTGGGCGGAATTTGTCCGGGACCCCCGCCTGCAGGCATTGATCGCAGCGGCCATTGAAAATAACCGCGACCTGCGGGTAGCCACCCTTCGTATCGAAGAAGCCAGGGCGCAATACAACATTCAATGGTCCGAGCGCCTGCCCAATATCAATGCGGAAGGTCAGGCCCAGCGTTCCAAGACACCGGGTTCCATTGCCGGCACACCGGGCTATGCCAACACCGGCAACTATCAGGTAGGGCTCGGGCTGGCCGCCTTTGAGATTGATTTCTTCGGCCGGGTAAAAAGCCTTTCCGATGCCGCGCTCTACCAGTACTTTGCCACGGAAGAAGCCCAGCGCAGTGCGCACATCAGCCTGGTATCCGAAGTCTGCAAAACCTATCTGACGGAAAGAGCGCTGGCCAAACAGCGTGACCTGGCACAACAATCCTATGAGGCATACAAGCGCACTTACGAGCTGACGGAAAAACGCTTTGAAGTCGGCGCTTCATCCGCGCTTGAACTCCGGCAGTATGAAACCCTCATGCACAATGCCCGCGTCTCTGTCGTCTCACTTGAACGGCAACGCGCCCAGATGGAAAATGCGCTGACCGTCCTGATCGGTGGAAAGAAAATCGATAATCTGCCCGCGCAAAAAGACTTTTCCGACAATGAAATCCTCATGGAAATTCCGGCAGGGCTGCCATCTGACCTGCTGGCAAACCGCCCGGATATTCGCCAGTATGAAAACCAGTTGAGATCAGCCAACGCCAACATCGGCGCGGCACGGGCAGCTTTTTTCCCGCGAATCACCCTGACCGCATTTGGCGGTACGGCAAGCAATACCCTCTCCGGACTTTTTGATGCCGGCTCCAGCGCATGGACTTTCACACCGCAGATTCTCCTGCCGATCTTTGATGCCGGCAGAAACATTGCCAATCTTGATCTGGCCGATGCCCGCAAGAATATTGCCATAACCGAGTATGAAAAAACCATCCAGGTTGCCTTTCGCGAGGTGGCCGATGCCCTGATCGCCAGGGGGCTTTTCAATGAGCAGGTTACAGCGCAGGCCGCCGTGCTGACCGCAGAATCGGAACGCCTCATGCTTTCCCGCGCCCGCTATGACAATGGCATTGCCAGTTCACTCGATGTACTGGATGCGGAAAGACAGCATTTTGCCGCGGAGCAGACACTGGTACAGGCACGTCTTGACCGCCTCATCAACACGGTCGATCTCTATCGCTCTTTGGGCGGGGGACTGCAACAGGCTACCGTGCCAGCAGAAACCCTTGCTGAAGCAAAAGCAATGCCGCCTGCTGCTGAAGTGAAACATGCCGCCGAGGTAAAACCAGCAGG
>JAAZED010000140.1 GCA_012512465.1 Oxalobacter sp.
GTATCCGGGATGGCGAGAAGCGGAAAAATAACCGCTTTGCCGCGATTACGAACGTGCGCGCCCCCCAGTTTATGAAGCCCAGGGGCACCACCCGCGGCAAGCTGGTGAGTGATTTCCTGGAGAGCGATCTTTCACCGGATGCATACATTGCCAGTATCAAGAAGCATGCCCACAAGTACAACGGCTTCAATCTGCTGGTGGGCGATGCGGAGTCGATGATCTGGTTTTCCAACTGCGGCTATGGCCGCTCCACCAACGGGAAACCGCTTGCTCCCGGTATTTATGGCCTGTCCAATGCGCTGTTGAATGATCCATGGCCCAAGGTGGTCCGTACCCGCGCACAGTTTGCGAGCCTTTTAAGTCAGCGTGCGCCGATGGAAGCGTATTTTGAGATGCTTTCCGACACCACCCCCGCGCCGGAAACCCACCTGCCGGACACCGGCATCGACAGGGAAAGGGAAAAAGCGCTGTCTTCGGTGTGCATCATCACACCGGAATATGGTACCCGCGCTTCCACGCTGGCACAGCTTTACAACGATAAACCGCCGGTTCTGGATGAACGCGTAATACGCTAGGTTCTGCTAACAAATAACATTCAGCCATGATTTGATAGCAGAACCTAGGCGTATTACCTGAACCGCTGCCGGGCTGAAAGGCAGGTTGCTGCACTTCGGGCATTTACTGAAAAAAACGGATAACAGGTGCTGTATTCCTCTTATTTCAACTCATCCAGCTTTTCTTGCGATTCCTTCACCCCGGCGTTAAGCGCCTTTTGGTAGCATTCCCGAGCCCTATTGATGTCTTTCGGGTAACCGAAGCCGTACTGGTGCATTACACCCAGCCAGTAAGTTGCCCGTGGCTTACCGTTTTCTGCGGCGATCGTCAGCCAGTATTTGGCTTTTTCGTTGTCGATATCCCTGTCATTCCCGTGCAGGTAAATGAGGCCAAGGCTGAGTGCTGCCTGGGTTTTTTCTCCTTTTTCTGCTGCCATGCTGTACCAGCGGAATGCCTCTTTCCAGCTCTGTTCGATCCCGCCCCCCTCTTGCATAAATTGAGCCGAGAAGCACCATCGAATTGACGTTCCCCTTTTTTTCCGCTTTTTCATAGGCGGCTTTGCCATGTCTGCATTGTCTGCTTTGAACCGTTCCGGTCTGTTATTGGTTCCGAACAGAATGATGCCGTCACCCTCGTCATCTGTGTCAAAATCAAATGTATCGTATTTCCCCATAGGCTCTCCCTGAATGGATGGTTGAATGTGTTTTTCCTCTTCTGTTATACGCCGCATTTCATGCTGCCAAGGCTATCCGGGGAATGTTTGTCCGATACCAACGTAACCTTTTGTTTTTAATGAAAAACAAGTGAGGATCATACCCGCTGGAAAACTAATTCAGGGAGGATAATGCAGTTTTTGGCTGTCTTGCCTGCACCGGAACCGGAAACCATAATGGATCGACTCTTTTTTCATCTGCATGCACATTTCTTCTCGACCTTTGGGCGCAAGTTTGGCATTATGTTTATTTCCTTTTTCCCCTCCCGAAAGGTTGCGTTTCACACTGGCAGCCGGGCGATAAACCGGAAAACGGACAAACCATTGGAACAGCAGCGGGCCGCATGATATCTGACGAAATCGACAGGAACCTTGAAGCGCTGGCGGAAGAAAACCTGCTGCGCCGCCGCCGCATTGTCTCTTCGCCGTGTACGGTGATGGCAGAAGTGGACGGCAACCCCATGCTCACCTTTTCCAGCAATGACTATCTGGGCCTGGCGGCACACCCTGCACTGGCTGAGGCAGCTGCCGAGGCGGCACGCCAGTGGGGTGTCGGCTCGGGCGGCTCACATGTGGTCACCGGACACATGATGCCGCATGAGATGCTGGAGGAAGCGCTGGCAGATTTTGTGGGTGCTCCCCGTGCGCTTTATTTCAGCACGGGATACATGGCCAATACGGGTATCGTGCCTGCACTCGTCGGGCGCGGGGATGCGGTTTTTTCGGACCGGCTGAACCACGCTTCACTGATTGATGCCGTGCAGCTTTCCCGCGCGGAAAACGTCCGTTACCGCCATAACGACATGGACCATCTTGCCGCGCTGTTGAAAGACAGCCAGGCGAAACGTAAACTGATTTTGACCGATGGAGTTTTCAGCATGGATGGCGATGTAGCGCCCCTACCGGCGCTTGCAGAGCTGGCTGAGGCACATGACGCCTGGCTGGTGGTCGATGATGCGCACGGCTTTGGCATACTGGGGCACGAAGGCCGCGGTACGCTCTCGCACTTTGGCATACCGGTCACTTCCCGTGTCATTTACATCGGTACGCTGGGCAAGGCCGCTGGTGTGTCCGGCGCCTTTGTCGCCGGCACAGACCCCGTGGTGGAGTGGCTGCTTCAGCGCGCCCGGACCTATACTTTCACCACCGCATCGAGTCCCATTATTACGGCAACACTGTTGAAAAGCCTGGAACTCATCCGGAAAGGCTCGCTTTTGCGAGCCCGGCTTTTCTCGCTCATCGAGCGGCTGCGCATGGGGTTGTCACAATCCCGCTGGGAGCTTTTGCCTTCCCCCACCGCCATCCAGCCTGTCATCATCGGCAGCAATGAGGAAGCGCTGAGGGTATCGCAGGCACTCAGTGATATGGGCATTTTTGTCCCGGCGATACGGCCGCCCACGGTGCCGAAGGGAAGCGCGCGCTTGCGCATCTCCCTTTCTACCGGGCATAATGATGAGCATATCGACCGTTTAACCGATGCGCTGAAAGGACTGGCGTGAGTACTATCGTTTTCTGGCATGGCTGGGGAGTGGGACCGGGTGTCTGGGATGACCTGGTTGACGAGTTGCGTCCGGCGCTTGCAGGAAAATACGAACTCCTTGTTCAGCCCCTGCCCGGCTACACGCCGGAGCAGATTCCGACCATCTATTACTCCGCCACCCAGTTGCTGGACGACCTGATGAAGGAGCTTTCCGGCCCGATCATCCTTTGCGGCTGGTCACTTGGCGCGATGCTGGCCATGCTGGCCGCCACCCGTTTTCCGGATCAGGTGCAAAAGCTGATCCTGATCGGCGCCACCCCGAACTTCATGAAGCGAAACGACTGGCCGGGCGGTGTACCGTTAAACATGATCGACAAGCTGGGCTCGGGTATCCGGGTTGACCCGGTCACGGCACTGCGCCGTTTTATCACGATTTTCAATCAGAACGACGCCAATGCCCGCGAGGTGGCCCGCAAACTCACCGATGTGTCATCAGCGCCCGCTGCATCGCTGGAAGCCGGGCTGGATCTTTTGAAACATACCGACCTGCGCCCGATCGTGCATGATATCCGGCAGCGGACACTGCTTCTTCACGGTGCGCACGACACGCTGATGCCGCTGTCTGCCGCCGAGTGGCTGCAAAAACATATACAGAAGTCCGTGCTGGCTGTTTTGCCCGGCGCTTCCCATGCCCCCTTCCTCTCTGATACGCCCAAATGCGCCGAAATCATTGTGGACTTTCTGAATGCCAGCAATTGACAAGACCCGGGTAGGTGCCGCTTTTGACCGTGCCGCCCCCGATTACGACGGCATTGCGCGTTTCCAGCACACGGTATGCGACAGCCTGATGGGGCTTTTGCCTGTTTTTGCGCCGGACATGCCGTCGCCGGGCATGGTGCTGGATGGGGGCTGTGGCACAGGCTACGGCTCGGCACTCCTTTCCCGCCGCTGGCCCGCCAGCCGTATTGCCGGGTGCGACCTGTCACTGGAGATGCTGCGCCTGGCACGGGGGAAAAGTATCGACACCATCTGTGCCGACCTGGAGCAGCTTCCCTTTCGTGACGGCGCTTTTGATTTGGTATGGAGTTCGCTGGCACTGCAATGGTGCACGACGCCGGATGTGTATGCCGAGATGTACCGTATCCTCGCAAAAGAAGGCGTACTGCTTTTCACGACGCTAGGGCCGGGAACGCTGGCTGAGCTGGACTTTGCCTTTTCCGCCATTGACGCGCACCCGCATGTGCGTGCTTTTTCCACACCGGAAGAAACCCGCATGGCGCTAAAACAGGCCGGATTTACCGATATCCGTATCGAATGCGAGACGCGCCGGATTTATTTTCCCGACTTCCGCGCTTTCCTGACGAGTGTACGTGGTATCGGCGCCAACCAGGTGGGTGGTGAACGCCGCCGCGCCCTGATGGGAAAAAATGCCTGGAAACTGGCGGAAGAACGCTACGAGACCCTGCGTGGTGCTGACGGGATGCTGCCTGCGACGTATGAGGTGGTGTTTGGATACGGGCGGCGGTGATGCAGTAGCGCGACAGCAGCGCGTTTGGTTTGTTACCCTGCACGGGTTGGTACTCTACGATGAGATTAGCCCTCAAGATGGCCTCATAAGGTGGGTGGCTGACCCACCTTATGACATTCTATCAAGGTACATCTCATAGCAGGAACATAATAAGCGAAGGACAACAACCGCGCCTGCCGTCGCGTCACAACGGCCCCCTACCGCAATCGCGTCCGCTTCCGATGCGTCAACCCCAAGAGCCGGGTGATCTTCGGCGGTGCATCCCCCACATGGTACTCCCGCACGATGTCGCGTTTCATTTTATCGGCCACCGTCATGCGTTCGCGCTGCCGGAGATGCTCGATGAGCGACTCGACCATGAATATCTCGACAATGAGGCCGGGCCGGTTGATGTCGCACAGCACTTCCCACAGGTAGGCGCCATTGCGCTGGCGGACGTGTTTGAGGTGCCTTAAGGCGCGGACAAATTCGCGCTGTCTTTTGACATCGATCTCGTATTCGATGGTGACCATGATGGGGCCGCGATCCATTGCGTGCGGGTCTGCCTCAAGCGGCGGTGACCAGTCGAGCGAGGGGGAAAGGTCCTGCACATCGTGCTGGCCGATTTGATAACGCCAGGCGGCGAGGATGCCGACAAAGGCGCCGATGGCGGCAAAGGCGAGCGCCGTGGGAATGTCAATGACGGAGGCAATCTGCCCCCAGATGACGCTGCCGAGGGCAAAGCCGCTGGTGTAGATGACCCAGTACAATGCCAGCCCCCGTGCCCTCACCCAGCTTGGCAGTGCGGTCTGCGCGGATGTCATGAGGGAGGAAAAGACGGTCATCCACGAGATGCCGATGACGAGCATGGCAGGCGCGGCTTCATAGACACGGGTGCTGTACGCCAGCCCGAGCATGGCAGCCGCATAGGTGAAGGTGGTGATGGCAACGAGCCTGTCACGGCTGATACGGCCATACAGGCGCGGCAGCAGCAGCGCACCGCAGATGGCGCCGACGCCAATGCAGGCGAGCATGAAACCGTAGGTGCCCGGCCCGCTTTTTAGTTGCTGGCGGACGATGAGAGGCAAAAGCGCCCAGGGCGCGCTGGCAAAGACAAAGAAGGCACAGCCCCTGGCAAGGACAGCACGCAATTCAGGTGAGTGCCTTGCATAGCGCAATCCGGCGCGTATTGCCCCGCGCAGCTGTTCCTGGGGCAGATTGCTGGTGTGGGGGCTGCGGTTCCATTTCTTGATGGCGATGACAACGGCAAAAAAGGAGATGGCATTGAGGACAAAGACAGCACCCGGCCCGGTGGCAGCGATGATGAGGCCGGCTATCGCCGGGCCGATGGCGCGGGCGGAATTGGTGGCGATGGTGTTTAGGGCGATAGCGGACTGAAGTTCGCTGCGCCTGACGAGCTCGGGGACGATGGCGCCCCAGGCGGGCATCATCATGGCAGCGCCAATGCCTAAGGAGAATGTGAGTAAAAGGAGTGTCCAGGCAGTGGTCATGCCGGTGAGTGTGAGGAC
>JAAZED010000141.1 GCA_012512465.1 Oxalobacter sp.
AGCGGAGGCCGCGCTGGAAAAAGTCATGCCCGCCTCTCCCTGTAATGGATACTGGTACGCCATGCCCGGTATGCACTGTATCCGGGAGGACGTTCTGTGAGAAAATATTCAGGGCGTGTTAATACGCCCTAATGAAAGGAGAGTCCGGATGATATTGACGCGCTTTGTTGTACCTGCACTGCTAAGCCGGGTGGTTTCCCGGGCCCCGTCGTATCCCGGATCACTTATCTTTGCTTCAGCGATCAATCCGATCCTCAAGGGCAGTATGACAGAGGAAATGCAGGCAATGCTGGCCGGAAAGCTTCTGCGCCTTTCCGTGACGGATATGGGGCTGCACTTCAATTTTCTGTGGACAAGCGGCGGCTTTGTCGCCGGATGGCACGTGGAGGTGCCTGATCTCATTATCAGCGCCAGCGCCCGTGATTTTCTCCTGATGGCATCCCGCAGGGAAGATCCGGATACGCTTTTTTTCAGCCGCCGGCTGGTAATGGAAGGGGATACCGAGTTGGGGGTATTGCTTAAAAATACCGTCGATGCGCTTGAACTTGACATTCCGGCGCTGATAAAAACAGCGCCGGTCAGAGCCTTGTCGGCCCTCTTTCGCAAAGGCTGAAACAGCGATTGCTGTTATCTGGGGCTGAGTCTAGACCTTCTTCAGGAATTCCGCTCTGAGTACGAGCGTACCTTTTCCTTCACGAACCTCGATTTCCTCTTCCTTGTTGGTCAGGCGGATATTCTTGTAGGTTTTCCCGCGTTTTAAGACGGTGGAGGAGCCTTTGAGCTTGAGATCCTTGATGACCTGTACGGAATCACCATCGTTAAGTTCGGTGCCATTACTGTCTCTTGTTGCCATTTCCTCTCCTGATCGGTCGGTTATCAAAATGCAGACTGTACCATATCAAAATAAGAAAGATCGGGCAAATTCCATGCCGATTGTAGGGGAAACGCAGACAATGCCGGAAATTGCCATGGCGTGTCGTGTTTGAACAGAAAGTCCGCTTTTTCTCAATGCCTGTTTTTCCTGCTGGCGTAAGGTAATATCTCATGAAAAGGGAGGAATGTTTCATGGGAGAGGCTTTTGCTGCCATTGGACTGACACTGAAAAAAACGCTGACACTGGTGGCGCTGGTAGACCCGCTTTTGGCCATACCGCTTTTCGTTGCGGCCACAAATGGTTATGACACCGGGTTCAGATACCGATACAGCCGTCAGCTTGGTTTGACGGTTGCGGTTTCTCTGCTGGCAGGCGGTCTTTTCGGGCTGCATTTTCTCAACTTCATGGGGGTTTCGCTTGGCGCGATACAGATAGGAGGCGGCGCCATCATGTTTGTCGTGGCCCTTGCCATGGTGGTCGCCAAAAATGAGTCAGTCAAATACACGCCGGATGAGTCGGAAGATGCGGCATCAGGCCCCTCCATTGTACCTTTGGGCATCCCCCTGCTTGCCGGTCCCGCGGCGCTTTCCTATGTCATGGCGACCTCCCGCATCACAAAGCTCGAAGATATCCTTCCTGTTTTCCTACCGCCGGTCATTGTCGGGATAGCGACCTGGATCTGTTTCCGGGTAGCGAGCAGAGGAGGAGGCAAGCTGCCGTCATCTGTATTGAAGGTGATTGAGCGGCTTGCCGGTTTTTTTCTGACTGCCGTGGCTGTCGAGATGATGGGAAGCGGCCTGAAAGCCATGTTTCCCAGCCTGTCTGCCTGACACTACCCACAAAAAAAAGCATGTCCGAAAACATGCTTTTTTTATCCGAATGGAAAAATCGGCTTACGAATTTTTCCAGTTCTCGATTTTTTCTGACGCTTTATTCATGGTATCTTCCGTTTTGCCAGCCAGCTTTTCTGCGGCTTCTTTTGTCGAATCCGCGGCTCTGTCAAAAGCATTTTTGGCTTTATCGCCCATATTTTCTACAGCATCAGATGCTTTCTCAAGCCATTCCTTTGACTGCACACCGATATTGGTTATGGCGTCTTTGGCATTGGCTTTGGTGTTTTCCATTTCCTGATTCATTTTTTCCTCCGAATCGACGGTTGTGAATATTAGGATCAGTGGCTTCTTTTTGGTCCCTTGTAGTCGCTGTATTTTGTGCCTTTAAAGATTTTCACACCAGACCAGGAACCGGTATCGGAAATATCAGACTCTTTTGGTGAGGTTGCGGTATGGTCACTGGCCACGGCAGCGTTTTGGCTCATCAGGGCCGCTGCTTTATTGGCCGCCACATCATTATCCGTATCAACAGAAATGATGGTATTGCCGGCTTCAAGCACTTTGGCATATTCATCCAGAATCCGGGAATGGCTGTCGCCGTCCGTCATGCCATGGAAGAAATTATCCAGGTTGCCCTTGATATTGCCATACAGGTCACAAGTGCTTTCATCTGTTGTTGCCGGCCCCAGGTCATTGGCCGTTTTTGAACGGATATGAATCTGATCGGCAGAGTAGCCGTCCTTGACGAGTTCGTTAATAGCGTGTTTGGCGATTTCAGGTGACTGGTATACACCGACAACCATGCTGTAAGAAAGATTGTTCATATCGATTTATCTCCATTCATTAAGTGATGCGATGGTAAGGATGTGACTTTTTTAAGACCATCCGGGCATCAGCTTGTTCCGGAGATAGCGGCTTTGAGATGTGCAAGTACGCAATCTTTGACAAATCTAAACAATTCGCGCCCGGTAACGGGCGCGAATAAGGAGAATATCACCGGGTTTCATGGTTTTCCCGCTTCGTCTTCCACCTTGTCAAAGATATTGGTAAAAACAAGTGATTCCGGGATGCCTGAGATTGCCGCATCCAGGTGCTTTTGTTCCGCATCGCGAGGTGCCGGGGTTTTTTCAGGGGATTTTTCCGACGGTTTTTCACGTCCCTTGCTGCGGTAGATGTCGCTCATGAAATCCGAAATTTTTTTGGCCTGGTCTCCATCGCGGGTATCGACCGAGACAACGACATTTCCTGTTTTCGTGGCACGGGCATAGGCTTCCCGGATTTTTTCTTCATCCGCATCATCGAAAAGGGAGTGAAAAAAATGATTCAGCTCATCAAATACCGATTCCTGTACCGGTACCTGCCCTGGAATGTCCCTGTGTTCGCCGACATGGCTTAATGTGATCTGGTCGCGCGGTATTCCTTTTTGCGTTAACAGGTCGGCCACATTGTCCGCATGGTCACGGGATTCAAATACGCCGACAATTCGCGTTTGCATTACGGGTTCGCTTTTCATTTTTCTCTCCTGACATCACAGCCTGATGATAATGAAGTATATCGTAGAAGCATAAAAAATAACGGGATTGATGAATATCCGTTACGCCGGGAATGGGATTACGTATAATCTGTATTCAGGTGATCTATCGCAAGACCGCCAGCCAAAGGAGAACGTGATGAAAGATGAGCTGAAATTCATGGTGGGACGTTATCATGCCAAACCCATGGTTATTGAAACGGATGACAGACAGTTTCAGGGCGTTGTCCTGCTGTATGAAGGGGATGACCATCATTCGGAGCGGCATGTGGTTCCTGTTGTTTCCGGTACCTACAAGGAGGCGCTGGAAGAAGCCAAGGCGTTGGCGCACAAGGTCATCGAAAAACATGCGCTGGATGATGCGAAAAATCGGGCATAGGCTGAGCCTATGC
>JAAZED010000142.1 GCA_012512465.1 Oxalobacter sp.
CAACAAGAACAGAATCAGAAGCAGCCGGGTCCTGATTTTAATATTGCGAAACATGATTACTCCTCAATAAAGTACGAATAAATCCGAACGGAAGTAAATAATACTCCGAAACGCCAGAAGCTGCAGCCGGCGTAACGACTGTGCCAAAACGCCATTCTTCAGGCTCTTCCTCCGCCACATTCAATACCGCCTCCAGGTACATCTCTTTCCACTTATCCGGATGGCGCTCCCTGACCCTGTTATACAATTTCAGGACACGGACTTCTGATCGGACAAAGGCAAGGACTTCAGGCGGGAAAGTGGCATGCAGGATACGGGTGCTGATATCACTCTCTGAGTTTTGGACCAGCAGGTAATCCTTTCGCCTCAGCAATGATCGGGTCATGTCTACCTAGTGAAACGGGCAGCGGAAAAAACTTTGCTGATTGTAGATTTTAAAAGGTGATTTCTTTTTTGGATGGCAACTGCTGTTGCACGTTCAGATGCAAGTCGCGCCTTTTCTTTCAATAAAAGACGGCAACTGTTCCATGCGTTTTACACGCTCGAGCGAATAGAGACAGGACGGCCGCTGATTTTTTCCCTCTGAACGATCCCGGCCGAGCATATTGGGCCGAAGAAGGTATTTCGAAACGAGGGTAACGCTCCAGTCGCGCTCTAATAGCCCCTTTCTGCTGATGTATTTCTCACCGAGTTTTTGGACTGGCTTCATTATTGTTTTACCTCGCCAGGCCCTTTGAGGATTTTTTGTTTTGTGACTGGATCCAATTCGGTAAAACGCTTTCTGCTTTGGATGTAATCGAATGTCTATCCAAAGGGAAAATATTGGGAAAGAAAGGCCGCTCCAAGCCAAGCGGAAATAATTGAGGCGACAAGCATGGATATTTGTCCGAATCGGCTCTGTATGTTTGGTAAAGCCAGTCCATGGCGGCAGCATGGGTTGGAGCTGTTTCTGCCAGTTTTTTCAGTATTTGAATCTGGTATCCCCTCTCGAATTGCATGCCTCCCTTTGCTACGTATTAATACGTAAAAATTAAAATAACATGCGGGAAACTTTGTCCTGCCTGACAAAGCGCCGACTTATTGTCCTGAACTTCTGATCGTGGCGTTTTCTTTGAAACTGCTACAATTCAGGATGCTTCTTCTTGCCCGCATAGTGAAATGGAGATAAAAAACGCATGACAGGATCAGAGTGTCAGGATCAGGAGATATGGGATACGCATTATGGCGAGGACGTTTATTTCTTTGGCACCGGCCCCAACGCCTGGCTCGCCTCAAAGGCACAGTGGCTAAAGCCGGGCATGCGTATTCTGCTGCCGGCTGACGGCGAGGGAAGAAACAGCGTCTGGTGCGCCGAAAAAGGCCTTGTACCCGATGCGTTCGACCTTTCGCCCGTTGCGGTGCAAAAGGCACACCGGCTTGCTGAAAAAAAAGGCGTACAGGTGAACTATGTCATTGCTTCTTTTGATACCTGGGACTGGCAAGTGGCTGCTTATGATGCCGTTACCCTTATCTTTTTGAACTGCGCGCCACCGGATATGCGAAACCGCCTTTTTAAGCGCTCCATCAATGCCTTGAAGCCTGGCGGCATACTGCTTTTGACGGGTTACAGCGGAAGGCAGCATCTTTACGGTACCGGCGGCCCGTCCGATGCAAAGCAGCTCTATACCGAAGCGATGCTGCGTGATGCTTTTGCTGCGCTTGATATCCTGGAACTGGTCGACTCTGACATCACACTGAACGCAGGACCGGCCCACCAGGGACTCTCATCCGTAATCGGGATGATCGCAAAAAAACCGTGAAGCCCAATGCGCACTGACTCACCTGTTTCCCGGTACACGCTGGCCTTTCACACGTTGGGATTGAACCTTGCCGGTATATACTGTACAAAGCCCGTAATGAAGCCAACATCCCTGACAGGAAGCCATGAATAAACTCAGAATACATTTCGAATCTGACCTGGAAAATCCGGTACCGTCAAATGAGATGCGGGAATTGCTTGACCAGAACCTTTATGCCTGTGTCTCTGATGCGGTTCTGACATTTCTGGGCGATTGGGGAGACGCAGGTTTTTATGAAGATGACTTCACACTGGAAACGGGGTTGTCAAAAGATCAGTTTATTGAAAAGGCAAACTCGCATGACCTCTTCAACAAACTGGGAATAAAAATCAGGGTTAAATAGCCTTATCCGGCCTGTTGTCCGTATCTGCCGGAGGCCTTTTGCAGTACCATCCGGACTCAGTGCCCTCGTACCATTTGCACGGGTTTTCGTACCAGTCCTGATCATAAGGATGCACAAAAGCCTCACACCCGGAAAAAAGGATGGCGGCACTGATAATGAGTAGCAACCTTTTCATGATTCATTTTCCTGATAATGAAAAAAGTTAGGGCATGACCGCGCGATCGTTTACGCCCCGAATCATCGCATTTCAGGATACGTTACATTGTCTGACCGCTGTCTGATTTCCCAGGTAAGAGAAAAGCTATCTCGCAGGAAATGGGGCCGACATTTCACTGCGGCCTTTTCTTCTGGAAGCGATCACTTCAATACGCCGGCCATAGCCGTGCTGAAAGGGCATCACCGGCGGATACGCGGGATGGGTGTATGCCTCAAAGTACTCCTGCAAGGCAAGGCTTTGATGCTGCGCGGACTCTTCCATTACAGGAATGAGTGCCGCGATCGATAATGTCGAAAACAGGACTTTAATGCTGTTCATGTTTCATGGGTAAAGCTCAATAATGAGGAAATTATACGCCTCTTTAAAAATTCTGCCTGACGGGGTTATCCCGTTTGACATCCGGTATTCAAGAATGCTAATTTCAAACATCTACCCGGGCGGCAATCCGGAACGAACCGTGCCGGAAACCAGGCGCCGCCTGATCCGGCACTCAGTTTGATTGCACCAGGAGCGGCCTTATGATCATCATACTTACCGGTGCGGGCATCAGCCAGGAAAGCGGCATTTCCACCTTCCGTGATGCCGGGGGGCTATGGGAAAACGAGCGGATCGAGGATGTGGGCACCCCGGGCGGGTTTGCCAGAGATCCCGATAAGGTGCTGGACTTTTACAACCGGCTTCGCAAAAAACTGTTAAGCCCGGAAATCGCCCCTAACCCGGCACACGAGGCGCTGGCCAGGCTGGAAGAAGAAAGCCGCGAGCCGGTACTGGTTATCACACAGAATATTGACAACCTCCACGAGCGTGTCGGCACAAAAAACCTGCTGCATATGCACGGTGAGCTGTGCAAAGCGCGCTGCAATACCTGCAATATGGTCATGCAATGGGAAAACGATATGAGCAGGCAGGACGCCTGTCCGGCCTGTGGCACAACGGGCCGATTACGCCCGCATATCGTATGGTTTGAGGAGACACCGCTTCACATGGATGAAATCAGCCGGGCTTTTTCGGCATGCCGCCTCTTTGTTTCCGTTGGCACATCCGGCCATGTTTACCCGGCTGCCGGATTTGTAAACATGGCCCGGCAGGCCGGGGCCAAAACCCTGGAACTGAATCTGGAGCGCTCTCTTGGCGCCTGGCTTTTTCATGGCGGGCGCTACGGAAGAGCCGGTACGGTAGTGCCTGCCTGGGTTGACGAATTTCTGGCAGGCCAATAGCGTCAATGGATGCAAGAGATGTCAGTCCGTCAACCAGTAAACCACTCCCTCGTGCCCTTCACAGGGTTTTTTGGATTGGCTGAAGCTGTATGAGCGATCGCCACAATAGGCTGTTGCGCCCTCAGGTGCGTTTGCCCTCACCTTTCTCTCTTCTGCCGTCAACGGCTTTTTTGTCGTTTTTCCTGTTTTCGACTGTGCCTGTGCAAGGCATGGGGCGGCCGTCAATACCGCTACGACGATAAGGGAAAGCATTTTTTTCATTTCTCAGGCCTCCATTCGTATCAAACCGGTTTTCAGGTTATATTATAGAA
>JAAZED010000143.1 GCA_012512465.1 Oxalobacter sp.
CCACGTCACGCCGTGTTTATCTGGAAGAGGCGGGAAATGTCGTTGTGTCAGATACGGTGGGTTTTGTGCGGGAATTGCCCCACCAGCTTGTGGCGGCTTTCAAGGCAACGCTTGAAGAAACGATTCATGCGGATTTGCTGCTGCATGTGGTGGATGCTGCCAGCCCGACACGGCGCGACCAGATAGAGCAGGTCAATCTGGTGCTGAAAGAAATCGGTGCAGATGATGTCCCGCAACTGGTGGTATTGAACAAGATTGACCTGGCAGACTTAAATCCGGGCATGGAGCGGGATGAATATGGTAAAATTCAACGCGTTTTGGTCAGTGCGCATACCGGAGCAGGCATGGATCTGCTCAGGCACGCAGTGGCCGAATATGCTTTGGAAGCCAAAAGACAGCACATGCAGCCGGATACGGCTGATGCAGGGAGTGCTTCCTGAGAAAATATCATCAATTTGAGATCAGTAACGAACGAATGGCTCGGTTTTCATTAAACGGTTTACGCAGATTATTGCCCATGTTCCACGACCTTTTTGGCCGTGGTTCGGGTGATTATGATCACAATGACCCGCCTGAAATAGACAGGATGTGGAACAAATTCAATGAGCGGTTGAATCGTTTGTTCAAAAGGAAGAAAAAGGGTGGAGAAGATCCGGGGGATGACAACGACTCCGGAGATGATAACTATGATGATGAACTGAATAAACGCAGAGGATTGCGTTTCGGGCTGATCATGCTGGCTGTGGTTGCCTTCCTTTTCTGGATGGGGACGGGTTTTTTCATCGTTCAGGAGGGGGAAACCGGTGTTGTGATGACATTCGGCCGGTATAGCAAAATGACAGGGTCCGGCGTGAACTGGCGCCTTCCCAGCCCTTTCCAGAGCCATGAAGTTGTGAATGTGTCGCAGGTGAGAACCGTTGAGATCGGGTACCGTTCTTCACTGAAAAACAAGCAGCCCAAAGAAGCGCTGATGCTGACAAACGATGAAAATATTGTGGATATCCAGTTTGCCATTCAGTATCGCCTGAAAAATGCGGCAGACTGGGTGTTTAATAACCGCGATCAGGAAGACATGGTGCGCCAGGTTGCCGAGACGGCGATTCGTGAAATTGTCGGCAGAAACAAGATGGATTTTGTGCTGTATGAAGGGCGTGACCAGATTGCGCTGGATGCCCATGGCCTGATGCAGGAAATATTTGACCAGTATCAGTCAGGTGTCCAGATTACCAATGTCACCATGCAGAATGTACAGCCACCGGAAGATGTGCAGGCGGCATTCGATGATGCGGTCAAGGCAGGCCAGGATCGTGAACGTCAGAAAAACGAAGGGGAAGCCTATGCCAATGACGTTATCCCGCGGGCAAGAGGAACGGCTTCGCGCCTGATACAGGAAGCGGAAGGCTACCGGGATCAGGTCATTGCGAATGCAGAAGGTAATGCATCCCGTTTTGACATGATCGTGGCTGAATATCAGAAAGCGCCCGGTGTCACGAGGGACAGGATGTACATTGAAACCATGCAGGAAATCTTTTCCAATACCACCAAGTTCATGATGGATGTCAGAAGCGGCAGCAATCTGCTGTACTTGCCGTTTGACAAGCTGATATCGCAAACCGCAGCTCAACCCGAATCAGCAAATACCGAGGCACAGACGTCAAGTGGTGTGTCACAGGTGCCGGTGCCGCCTGTTTCTACGGATTCAGGGCGCGGGCGTGAGTCAAGAGACAGGGGAGGCAGATAATGCGTTTCATTATTTCTGCAACAGGTCTTTTTCTTGTTCTGATCACCTTTATTACGGGCATCTTTGTTGTTGACCAGAGACAATACGCCATTGTGTTTGCACTGGGTGAAGTCACGAATGTTATCGAGCAGCCCGGCTTCAATATCAAGCTCCCTGCGCCTTTCCAGAATGTGATCTTCCTTGACAAGCGGATTTTGTCCAGCGAAACACATGAGCCGGACCGGATTATCACCGCCGAGAAAATGAATATCCTGGTGGACTGGTATGTGAAGTGGCGTATTGTTGATCCCAAGCTGTATTACGTGAGTTTTGGCGCGGATGAACAGCGCACGCAGGACAGGCTGGCACAGATTGTCAAGGCGTCCTTGAATGATGAAATCACGAAACGGACATTACGGCAGGTGATTGCCGGGGATCGGGACAGCCTCATGGCTGCCATCAAGAAAAAAATGTCTGATGAAGCCAAGCAGATTGGCATCCAGATTGTGGATATTCGTATCAAGCGACTGGATTATGTGGAACAGATCAATTCTTCGGTGTATGAAAGGATGAAGTCTGAGAGGACCCGTGTCGCCAATGAATTACGTTCAACCGGTGCGGCAGAGTCGGAAAAGATACAGGCGGATGCAGACAGGCAGCGGACGGTTATTCTGGCTGAAGCCTATCGTGAGGCAGAAAAAATCCGGGGTGAGGGAGATGCCAAGGCTTCGCGGATTTATGCGCAGGCTTTCGGAAAGAATCCTGAGTTCTACAAGTTTTATCGAAGTCTTGAAGCTTACAGAGGCAGCTTTAACAGTAAGAAAGATGTTATGGTTGTTGATCCGTCCTCTGAGTTTTTCCGTTATATGAAAAATCCCAGATAAGAGAATCGATGAATGCAGGTGTTGTGATGATGCACGCCTGTCATATTGAATTGTTCCGACTATAGAAACATCATGTCCAACAACTGGCTTCTTCCTGAATTTATTGCTGATGTCCTGCCTGCTGAAGCACGCAAGATGGAGGAATTGCGCCGACTGATTCTGGATAAATTCCGTATTTATGGCTATGAGCTGGTTATGCCTCCCATGCTGGAGTATGTCGAGTCGCTTCTGACAGGTACCGGTCAGGATACGGATCTCTTTACGTTCAAGCTGGTTGACCAGCTGTCCGGCCGTACAATGGGCTTGAGAGCGGATATGACGACGCAGGTGGCAAGGATTGACGCTCACCTGATCAATCGGGCAACGGTGACAAGGTTGTGTTATGCGGGCAGCGTACTCCACACACGTCCGGCAGGATTGCAATCGACCCGCGAGCCTTTCCAGATTGGCGCCGAAATCTACGGGCATGGCGGGCTGGAAGCGGATGCCGAAATCCAGGCGCTGGCGCTGGCCTCACTGAAAGCCGCCGGAATTTCAGGTATGAGCCTGAATCTGTCCCATGCAGGGCTTCTACGCTCACTGGTAGCGGATGATCCTGTTGCCAAAGGGAATGCGCCCGCGCTTTTTGATCTGCTGGAAACCAAGGATATGCCTGGGCTGGATGAACTGACTGCCAGATTTCATCCACTGACCAGAAGGGCGCTGATGGCGCTGCCTGATTTGTATGGTGATATCAATATTTTGAAGGAAGCCAAGAAAGTATTGCCTTCCAATGCCGGTATTACCCTGGCCTTAAATGATCTGGAGTATCTTGCACGTGTTGCGGATTGCGAACGTGTCACAATTGATCTGGCTGATCTGAACGGATACCACTATCATAGCGGTATGATGTTTGCGGCTTTTGTGCCCGGTCTGCCAAATGCGCTTGCTCGTGGCGGGCGTTACGACCATGTCGGGGAAGCGTTCGGGCGTTCACGTCCGGCGACCGGTTTTTCCATGGATTTGAGGGAACTGTCCCGTTTGCTGCCGCCAGCAGAAAAGCGCCCGGCCATTCATGCGCCATGGAGTGACAATGTGTTGCTGTGCGAAAAAATCCGGCAACTGAGAAATGCAGGAGAGGTTGTCATCTGTGATTTGCCCGGGTCTCGTGCAGGGTATGACGAATTTATTTGTGACCGGGAACTGGTGGCAGATGGTGATAACTGGATACTGAAAACTGTAAATAAGGAATAACGGAATAGACATGACCAGAAATGTAGTCGTAATCGGCACGCAGTGGGGTGACGAAGGAAAAGGAAAGATTGTTGATTGGCTGACGGATCATGCACAGGGCGTCGTGCGTTTTCAGGGAGGCCATAATGCCGGTCATACACTCGTCATCGGCGGGCAGAAAACCGCTTTGCAACTGATTCCCTCCGGTATCATGCGTCCTGGTGTTGCCTGCTATATCGGTAATGGCTGTGTGCTGTCCATTCCGGATTTGCTGCGCGAAATCGACAAGCTTGAACAGGCTGGTATTGAAGTGGTTTCACGTCTGAAAGTGTCTGAATCCTGTCCGGTTATTCTCCCTTATCATGCCGTTTTAGATCAGGCTCGTGAGGCCGCGCGTGGCGATGCAAAAATCGGTACGACCGGAAAGGGTATTGGCCCTGCTTATGAAGACAAGGTTGCCAGAAGGGCGATCCGTGTTTCCGATCTGCTGAATGAAAAGCGCTTTACTGAAAAACTGCGCGAAAATATGGATTACCATAATTTTGTCCTGAAGGGGTACCTGCATACCGAGCAGGTGGATTTTCAGAAAACGCTGGATGATGCCCTGGCAATGGTGCCGCGAATCCGGCCGCTTGCTGCGGATGTCTCAACGGCCTTGCACGAAGCCTACAAGGCAGGGGCCAATCTGCTCTTTGAAGGTGCGCAGGGAAGCCTTCTGGATGTCGATCATGGCACTTACCCTTATGTGACATCAAGCAATTGTGTTGCCGGTAATGCGGCTGCCGGTGCAGGTGTCGGACCAGGCATGCTGCACTATATTCTGGGGATCACCAAGGCGTATACCACGCGTGTCGGTTCCGGGCCATTTCCCTCGGAATTGCCGATGGATGATGGTATTGGCAAGCATCTTTCTGAAGTCGGCATGGAGTTTGGTACGGTTACCGGGCGCCAGCGCCGCTGCGGCTGGTTTGATGCGGCGCTTTTGAAGCGCTCTATCCAGATTAATGGGGTGAGTGGTATTTGTCTGACCAAGCTTGATGTGCTGGATGGACTAAAAACCATTAATATCTGTACAGGCTACAAGCTTAATGGACGCCTTATTGATATTTTCCCCTCCAATGCCGATGATGCGGCCTTTTGTGAGCCGGTTTATGAAGAGATGCCAGGATGGAAAGAAAGCACGGTTGGCACCAGATCGATGGATGCTTTACCTGCCAATGCCCAGGCCTATGTACGCCGGATTGAGGAGTTGGCAGGCATTCCTGTTGACATGGTATCCACCGGCCCGGATCGTGAAGAAACACTGGTATTACGCCATCCGTTCCAGGGCTGACAGAGATAACTGGCACAAAAAAAGGAACCTGATTTAGGTTCCTTTTTTATTGACGCTTTTTTGAACGATCAGACTTGTGGTTTGTTTTCAGCAATCGTGTTGGAGCGCTGGATCCAGTTTCTGATTTTCATGACATCCGCAATGCGGGAATCCTTGCCTTTTGCATCAAGGAAGACCA
>JAAZED010000144.1 GCA_012512465.1 Oxalobacter sp.
CCGCAGACTGGTGCCGCAGCGGCCAGGCCTGAAAAAAGCATGAAAAGAAAGAACGGCAGACAGAAAGTATGTGATTTCATGGACAGGAATGGTTTATTCATACCGGCGGATCAGGGAAGCCAGCATATATTGTTGTCCGTTTGAGGGGGAGTGGCAATAGACCAGCTGGCGGATATCCAGATCGAAAAAGCGGCGGGGATTTTCTGTCACCGGCCCATCCTCCTTTTGATCTACATGAGGATACAGCGTCCACTTTTCATCCCCTTTTAGCTGATCACCCAGACGGGAAACGATCTCAAAAACGGCAATGTGCCCGTTTTCCTCTATGCCCGCCCGCCAGCCGTTTCTTATCTGTTGGCGGATATCATCGGTAAGCTCGTTCATAAAAGCAGGATCAATCAGTTTTTTTAACAGTATATCGCGATGCGGGCGGCAAACACTTTTACGAAAAGTCCATCGCCGGATTGTCTGTTTTCTTCCGGGTACTTCCCTCTCCGTTTTCCAGACGAGGTAAAACGGTTTATCAGCCCCTTGTAAGCCGAGGCCGAACGATTCGGAAAGGGGGATGTTTTTTCCGGTCATCACCACGTACATCCTTCATGGTTTTTTATTGCCTTGCCGGAAGTTGGCATGATTCTTGCTTGTATATGGGTAGGGGTGTTTGTTTTCCAAAAAGGAGGAAGTCATGAAATTTGTAAGTGCAATTATCAAACCCTTCAAGCTGGATGAAGTAAGGGAGGGGCTTTCATCCATCGGGATACAGGGGATGACGGTGACCGAGGTCAAAGGGTTTGGCCGACAGAAGGGACATACCGAGCTGTATCGGGGTGCAGAGTATGTCGTGGATTTTCTGCCCAAGGTGAAGGTGGAGGTGGCGGTATCTGATGCCATGCTCGAGCAGGTACTGGAAGTTGTCCAGGAGACGGCGACAACCGGCAAGATCGGGGATGGCAAGATTTTTGTGTTTGACCTGAAGGAAGTGGTTCGCATCCGCACAGGTGAAACAGGTGATGAGGCGTTGTGAGGAAAGGATGGATGAGATGAAACATGCTGTTTCCTGTTTGAAAAGCGCAGACACAAGGCTTTTTGGTTTTTCGTCCGTGATGGGTGCTGTTTTGTACCTGGCTTTCTTCGGATTTGCCATTGCGCAGGATAGTCCTGCTATAGGTGCAACGGAGGCGTTACAGGCTGTGCCTGCAGTACTTTCCGCCGGTGATACTGCCTGGATGCTGACATCGACGATGCTGGTTATCCTGATGATTATTCCGGGTCTTGCTCTCTTTTATGGCGGGCTGGCGCGCAGCAAGAATATGCTGTCAGTCCTGATGCAGGTGTTTGTGATTTTTTCGCTGACATCGGTGTTGTGGTGTCTGTATGGCTACACCCTGGCTTTTTCAGGGAAGGGCGCCATCATCGGTGATTTTGGCAAGGCTTTCCTCATGGGAATCACGCCTGATACGCTGTCTCAAACGCTTTCGACCATACCGGAATATGTATTTGTGGCTTTCCAGTGCACCTTTGCGGGGATTACCTGTGCACTGATAGTGGGCGCTTTTGCCGAGAGGATGAAGTTTGCGGCCGTGCTGGCCTTTGTTTTCCTGTGGTTTACCTTCAGTTATGTACCGATGGCACACATTGTGTGGGGTGGCGGTTTTCTCCATGCGGATGGTGCGCTGGATTTTGCAGGCGGCACGGTGGTGCATATCAATGCAGGGATTGCCGGGCTTATCGGTGCTTATATGGTGGGCAGGCGCATTGGCTTTGGCCGCGAGTCATTTACGCCGCATTCTCTGACACTGACGATGGTGGGTGCTTCGCTTCTGTGGGTCGGCTGGTTCGGATTCAACGCGGGTTCGGCCGGGGCTGCTGACGGGATTGCCGGACTGGCCTTTATCAACACAATAGTCGCAACAGCAGCGGCGACATTGGCCTGGATTGCTGGTGAGGCCATCATGAAAAAGAAGGCCTCCATGCTGGGCGCAGCGTCCGGTGCAGTGGCCGGTCTGGTTGCTGTTACGCCTGCAGCCGGTTTTGCCGGGCCGATGGGATCGATTGTGCTTGGCGTGGTCTCCGGTTTTGTCTGCCTGTGGGGGGTAAGTGGCTTAAAACGCCTGCTTAAGGTTGACGATGCGTTTGATGCTTTCGGTGTGCACGGTGTTGGCGGTATTGTCGGTGCGATCCTGACCGGGGTTGTGGTTTCGCCTGATCTGGGCGGAACCGGTATCGGGGGCGACTTTTCGATGATGCACCAGGTCTGGATACAGGTGAAAAGTGTGCTGGTCACCGTGGTCTGGTCAGGTGTGGTTTCGGTCATTGCCTACAAGCTGATTGATAAGGTGATGGGGCTGAGGGTTCCCGAAGATGCGGAGCGCGCGGGCCTGGATATTTCTTCTCATGGAGAGACCGCATACCGTTACTGATTTTTTCTCCTTTAGGGTGCTTCACCTTCACGGATCACTTTTGGGTGATCCGTTTTTTTACACGGTGATGAATGACATAAGAAAACGCAATGCAGACTTTCCTGTCTGCACCGCGTTTTGCGTATGACTGCGGGTTTTATTTCGATAACAGCAGGTCGTTTATCCGTTTGACATAGGCGGCCGGATCAGCCGGGATACCGCCTTCCGCCAGCATGGCCTGATCAAAGAGAATATGTGCCCAGTCGTCAAAGCGAGCCTCTTCTTTTTTGAGGCTCTGCACCAGCGGGTGGTCAGGATTGATTTCCAGGATTGGCTTGGTGTCCGGCGCACCCTGTCCGGCGGCCTTGAGCATCCGCTGCAGGTTGTTGGAAAGATCCTGCTCATCAACGACAAGGCATGATGGTGAATCGGTCAGACGGTGGGTGACACGAACATCCTTGGCTTCGTTTTCCAGCACTTTTTTCATCTTCTCGACCACATCTTTGTAGTCGGTCTGTGTTTCCTCAAAGTGTTTCTTTTCTTCCTCATCCTCAAGTGTTCCCAG
>JAAZED010000145.1 GCA_012512465.1 Oxalobacter sp.
CCACAACCCGCAACCAGGAGTACCATGATAATGGCGAAAAATTTTAATAGATTCTTTTGCATGGTTTTTGCAAAATGCAGATAACGCGAGAAAATGATCGGATAATCGTGGAATTATAGCTGATAGTAACCCAAGTGAAAGAAAATGAAAGCCTGAATATGCCATATCCGGAAAAAAACCCTGTTGAGGAAGCCGAAGATTTTGATGAATTTTCAGAGCAGCCGACCATTCACCGCTTCCGTTTGACTCCTGAAGACGGTGGCGAGCGCTTAGACAAGGTATTGGCCCAGCTTTTGCCGCAGTTTTCCCGAAGCCGCATCCAGCGGTGGATTGATGAGGGATTTGTTACAGTTGACGGCGAGCGTTTTCTCAGGAAGCATACGGTGATTGGCGATGAGGAAATCCAGGTTGTGCCGCAGCAGTCTGATGAAGAGATGGCTTACCAGCCCGAACCGATGGATTTACCGGTTGTGTATGAAGATCCGGATATTCTCGTTATCAATAAACCGGCGGGCCTGGTGGTGCATCCGGCGGCAGGTAACTGGTCCGGGACGTTGTTAAACGGGCTTTTGCATCATTTTCCGCCCATTGCAGCGGTGCCACGGGCAGGGATTGTTCATCGGCTGGACAAGGATACCAGCGGCCTCATGGTTATTGCCAAGACGCTGGAAGCACAGACCAGCCTGGTGCGGCAGTTGCAGGACAGAACGGTTCATCGGCAGTACCTTGCACTGGTCTGGGGTGAACCCTCTCCCAAACGAATTATCAGTGCCGCAATCGGCCGCCATCCGCGCGACCGGGTGAAAATGGCGGTTTCTGAAAGTCCTTATGCCAAGCCGGCAGTTACGCATTATGAGCGTATTGCGACAGGCCGCCTGGGCAATATGGGAGTCAGTCTGCTGGTTTGCCAACTGGAAACCGGCCGCACCCACCAGATCCGGGTGCACATGCAGTCGCTGGGATTTCCGCTGGTCGGCGATCCGCTTTATGGCAAGCAGCACTTATCGTCATTTTTCGGGCGGCAAGCGTTACATGCGCAAAAGCTCGGGCTCATACACCCGGCGAGCAAAAAGGGGTATGAATGGGTGGCTCCGGTGCCTGATGACTTTGCCAGGTTACTTGATGATGCGGGAATAACGGAATATGAGAAATAAACCTGAGCTGATTTTTCCGGATTGGGATGCGCCTGATAACGTACGCGGATTTTCCACAACCCGTGGCGGTGGCGTCAGCCTCTTTCCGTACCATGGGAAAACGGTGTCGGAGGGTGGTTTTAATCTGGCCTTGCACGTGGGTGACGATAGCGGCTGTGTTGAGCAAAACCGGAATCACCTGAGAAAATGGCTGCCTGCTGAGCCGCTATGGCTGAATCAGGTTCATGGCACACAGGTGGTTCAGGCCGGGGCTGTCTCCGGTTTGCCGGAAGCGGATGCCAGTTTTTCAACAAATCCCCATGCCGTCTGTCTTGTCCAGACCGCGGATTGTCTGCCGGTGCTTTTTTGCGATGTGACCGGCCGTGTGGTTGCTGCGGCACATGCCGGATGGCGCGGGCTGGCTGAGGGTGTTCTGGAA
>JAAZED010000011.1 GCA_012512465.1 Oxalobacter sp.
AGATAAAACCAGTCCTGTGTTTTCAGGTAGCCTAAAAGTGCGAGGAACCCCAAAGAGGTGATGCCCATGAGGATCATGCGTTTGATAATGTGCTTCAGGCGGAAATGGCCCAGCTCGTGTGCCAGTACGGCTTCAACCTCGGGAGGCGACAGGCGCGAGAGCAGGGTATCGAAAAAAACGATACGCTTGGCGGCGCCGAATCCGGTGAAATAGGCATTGCCGTGGGCGCTGCGTTTTGACCCATCCATGACAAAGAGGCCGTTTGATGTGAAGCCGGTTCTTTTTAAAAGGCCTTCGATGCGGGTACGCATGGCACCGTCTTCCAGCGGGGAAAATTTGTTGAAAAGCGGCGCAATCAGGGTTGGATACAGCACCATCATGAGCAGTTGGAACACATTCCAGAGAATCCAGGCGTAGACCCACCACCAGTTGCCGGCTTTCCCCATGATGAGAAGGATCAGCCATGCCATCGGCAGGCCGATGATGATGCCCATCATGCTGCTTTTGGCCAGGTCAGTGAAAAAAAGTCCTGGCGACATGTTGTTAAAGCCGAATTTTTCTTCAATGACAAACTGGCCATAGTAATCAAAGGGCAGATCAATCAGGCCGGAAATGATGGCAAAAGCGGCTAAAAGACCAAGCTGGTACCCCATCGACGGGCCGGCGATGGCAAGGACCCATTCTGCCAGGTATTCCAGACCGCCGAAAAGCGTGAAACACAGCAGGACAAAGGCATCAACAAACATCATCCTGATGGCAAAGCAGCGTTTGGCCAGCGTATAATCCGCCGCTTTCTGGTGAGCGGGAAGGGAGATATCTGCAGCAAATTGGGCAGGAACCTGGTCGCGATGCGCGGTGACATGTTTTATCTGCCGCAGAGACAGCCAGAGTCTGACAGAAAGGGTGGCGGCAAGAAAAAAAACAAAAATCAGCGTAAAAGCATGTGATGTCATTTTATCCTTGTGAGAAAATGCATGAATTAAGCCTACAAGGATCGAATTATGTCACAAGCAGAAGATTTGCAACCCGGATCAGATCAGGTTTTGACGACACCGTCACATCCGAATGAATTCAACCTGATCTGGGTCGATATGGAAATGACCGGCCTGGACCCGGATACCGATGCGGTTATTGAGATTGCCGTTATCGTCACGGATTCCGAACTCAATATCCTGGCGGAAGGGCCGGTGCTTGCCATTCACCAGCCGGATGCGGTTCTTGACAAGATGGATGCCTGGAACAAGGGGACGCACGGGCGTTCCGGTCTGACCGAGCGTGTCAAGGCGTCGACCATCTCGGAAGCGGCAGCCGAAGATATCATCATCGATTTTCTGAAACCCTGGGTGCCGAAAGGCAAGTCGCCCATGTGCGGCAATACGATCTGCCAGGACCGGCGCTTTATGGTGCGCGGTATGCCGCGTCTGGAAGCCTATTTCCATTATCGCAACCTGGATGTGTCGACCCTCAAGGAGTTATGCCGCCGCTGGAAACCGGATGTTGCGGCTAACTTCAAGAAACACCAGAAACATACGGCGCTTGCGGATATCAAGGAATCCATTGAGGAACTGTGCTATTACCGCAAGCATTTCATCGCTGTCTGATCTTGCAGGATATGGAACCGGAACCGGTCAATCATGATGAATTGCGCGAACTGATTGACCATCAGGAGCGCATTCGGGAAGACGAGCGAAAACGCATTGCCCGGGAAATTCACGATGAGCTGGGCCAGTATCTGCTGGCATTGCGCATTGAGGTGTCGCTGCTCAAGGATGAAAGCAATAATGTGGCCGCCCGGCGGGAGGGGCGTGTTGACAAGATCCTCAAGCATGTGGATTCCACGGTGAAGAGTGTCAGGACCATTATCAACAACCTGCGTCCGGCGGTGCTGGATCTTGGCCTGGTGCCGTCACTCGAATGGCAGGCGAGAGATTTTGAACGCCGCAACGGCATCTGGTGCGAATTTCATACGACGGATGAAAATCTCTCACTTGATGATGAGCCCTCAACCGTACTTTTCCGGGTATTGCAGGAAACACTGACCAATGTAGTGCGTCACGCAAAGGCAACCCATGTCAGGATTGATCTTTCAACGGAGGCAAACCGGCTTGTACTGCGCGTGAGTGACAATGGTGTCGGTCTGCCGAAGGTGCGCAACCGCAAGGTCAAATCCTTCGGGCTCGCCGGTATCCGTGAACGGATCAGCATGTTGCATGGCGAATTTTCCATTGAAAGCAGTGACGCCGGAACGACGCTGATTTTTGTTATTCCTTACGGGCAGCCGCAGGACCTGTTTGACGATCATCCAGAAATGGCCTGAGAATGTCCAGTGTCCGCTCGGTGGCTCCCCGCTGGCGACGGGCGAATTGTTGTGCCTTTTCTCCCATGCGGTGACAATTTTCCGGATGTTCAAGCAGCTGTTTTGCCTGCTGCATGAGTTCCGGCGCCGAGTGGATACGAATGGCTGCGCTTTCCGCTACGGCGTCTTCGGTAATCGCCTCGAAATTGAAGGTGTGCGGGCCGATAATGACCGGTATGCCGAGTGCGCAGGCCTCGATCAGGTTCTGGCCGCCAAGCGGCGCCAGGCTGCCGCCGATAAAGGCCACATCCGATGCGGCGTAATAAGTGAACATTTCCCCCATCGAATCACCCAGGAGCACCTGAATATCAGGTGAAATCGGTTCAAAATCGGCAGTTAAGCCGGAGCGCCGCACATAAGACAGCTTTCTGGCAGAAAGCATGTTGGCCACTTCATTGAACCGTTGGGGATGACGGGGAACCATGAGCAGCAGGGTTGTGGAAGGTTTCAGGGCGGCAAGGGCATCCAGAATCAGCGTTTCTTCACCATCCCGGGTGCTGGCGCACATCAGGACAGGGCGGTTTCCAATCGCAGTCCGAAGCTGGTGTCCTTTTTTGACAGCATCTTCCGGCGGTGTTGCATCAAATTTGACGCTGCCTGCAACCGTGACATGGCGTGAGCCGAATTGTCTCAACCGCCTGGCGTCGGTTTCCGTTTGTGCTGCAACGCAACTGATACCATCAGCGGCTTCCTGTATCAAGGCGGGCAGGCGTTTTCCTTTTTTGAGTGAGCGCTCGGACAGGCGGGCATTGACTAGTGCCACAGGAATGTGATGCGCCTTACATTGTGCGATCAGATTGGGCCAGATTTCGGTTTCCATGAGAATACAGGCGCGCGGGTGAAAGTGCGTAATAAGGCGGTGCATCATGAATCCGGTATCGTAGGGAAGATAAGCCTGCATGATTTTCGGATGGTTTCCGAACAGTTCCTTTCCCGTTGCACGGCCGGTTGGTGTCATGCAGGTCAGCAGGATGTCTTTCTCAGGCCAGGCCGCAAGTAAAGCCTGTATGAGGGGTTCGGCTGCACGGGTTTCGCCGACAGAAACAGCATGTACCCACAGGCAGCCGGCAGCAATCGAGGGAGGCGGATAGAACCCCAGGCGTTCGGCAATGTGCATGCGATAACCGGGCTCCTTTCTCCCTCGCCACCATAAGCGGAAGAGAGCAAAGGGAAGAATCAGCCACCAGACAAGGGAGTACAGAATTCGCATGAAAGCGCTTTATTATCAAATTTTCCGATCAGACGGTATTATCCATGAAATAGTGGCTCATGCGCACCATACCGGCGATATCATTGTCTTTCTGCCAGGAGAGGATGATTGCGCATAATTATTTGACTTGATGTAAAATATCGTTATATGGTTTCTTTTTTGGCAATTGTTTCTGGCCCGGCGCTGTCCATTGAGGAATCGGCAGTCTGCGTGTCAGGTAAATAGCAACAGGACAACGCCAGCGTGTTATGAAATTACGAATCGCAACGTATAACATCCATAAGGGTGTCTCATCTGTGGCAGGTCTCCCGCGCGTTCATGATTTAAAGAAATCCATGTCATTGCTGGCAGCGGATGTCATTTTTCTTCAGGAAGTGCAGGGGCGCCATGACTGGCTGGCCTTGAGCCAGGCCAGGGAGTGGCCGGATGAAGCGCAACATGAATTTCTGGCCGGTGAATATCATCATTCGGCATATGGCAAAAATGCGGTCTATAACCATGGGCATCACGGCAATGCGCTGTTAAGCGCTTATCCGATTATTTCGCAGGATAACCACGATATCTCCGATCATGCACTGGAATCCCGGGGACTTTTGCACTGTATCCTTCAGACGCCTCAGACCAAGGTGCATTGCTATGTGGTTCATCTCGGTCTTCTGGAAGGAAGCCGCCGCCGACAGACGCAGATGCTGATTGATAATGTCAGCCGCACGGTGCCGAAAAACGAGCCGATTATTATTGCCGGTGACTTTAATGACTGGGGCAACCACTTGTCAGACGACATTCGGGATGCGCTTGATGTTAAAGAGGTTTTTGACAGCAATCCCCCTAAAAAGGGGGTCGGGTCCTATCTCAGAAGGCTGACGGGAAGAACCCCAAAACCGCAGCCTGCACGCACTTTTCCTGCCGCATTTCCCTTTTTTCCCCTGGATCGTATCTATATCCGGGGTTTCAGGGTGGATGCTGCCACGGTCATGCATGGCCGCCGCTGGGCCAAGGTATCGGATCACGCGCCGATCGTGGCTTCACTGACAATGGAATAACATGCAACAGGCCGATACAGCCTGTTGCACCAGGTGAACGGGCCGCTTATGCTGGTGCGCCCTGGTTCACTGGTTTCTGACAATCATCTGACGCTTTTGGACAGTGGGAAGGAATATTTCCCCGAACTGATCAGACAGATCAACCAGGCCCAGACAGAAATCTATTTTGAAACCTATATTTTTTATCCTGACGAGGTCGGCAGGACAGTCATGCGTGCCCTTCAGCAGGCAGCGTCAAGGGGAGTATATGTCCATGTCATTACCGACTGGTTCGGCACCGGGATGAGGCTGTGCCGGCTGCTCAGGCGGGAATTTGAAAAAGCCGGTGTGCATTTCCGGGTGTTCAACCCCTGGTTTTACCGCGGACTGGCACGGCAGCACCGGAAGGTCTGTGTGATTGATCATCAGCATGCCTTTGTGGGCGGCATTAATATTCTGGATGATTTTCGCTACGACTACAGCAAGAAGCAGCGCTTTTTAAACGCGCCGCGCTGGGATTTTGCGGTCCTGATTGAGGGGCCCATACTGAATCTGATTCAGCAGGAAGTGGAGGCTTTCTGGGAGCGGGTCGGGCATATGCCGATTCGCGATCGCCTGCGTCAGTACCGGACTTCCTTTAAACGAACGTTTGCCATTGCCAAGGTGTCACTGGCCGGATTTGTCGTGAGGGACAACTTCCGCAACCGTCGGGCCATCCAGCGCGCGTACCTGCGAGCCATGGGACGGGCCCGCCGGGAAATCGTGCTGGCAACGCCTTATTTTTCTCCTGGCCGGAAATTTCGGGCAGCGCTTGTTTCTGCTGCCGGACGGGGGGTAAAGGTTACCCTGTTGATTGGAATCGGAGAGTTCTGGTGGCAGGATGCCATTGCCAAATCCTTTTTCCCGAAATTGCTGAAAAACGGGGTGCGGATTTATGAATATCGCAAGACGCAATTGCACGGCAAGGTAGCGGTGGTCGATGGCGTCTGGGCGACTGTTGGTTCCAGCAACTGTGACGGGCTGAGTCTTTTTATCAACCATGAAGCCAATGTGGTTGTCCGCGATACGGAATTTGCCGCGACGCTGTGCGAACGTATTTTCAGTGGCGTAGCGGAAGCCGAGGAAATTCATCTTGATGATTTCAATAAAATACCCTGGTACAGGCGCTTCTGGTATGGCGCCGCGCATGTGATTTATCGCGTGGTCATGCGGACGGTTACCTGGGGCGATTACAACTGAGTGACAGCCCGCCAGCAACTCGCGGTACAATACCAGTGAAAGCAAGCCAGACAGCCGCTGGTCACAATCGTGACGGGAGGAAGGTCCGGACACCACAGGGCAGGGTGACGGCTAACGGCCGTCCGCTGAAAGCCGCAAGGTATAAGGCGAGGAAAAGGGCCACAGAGACGAGCGTATTAAGTTACGGTGAAACGCGGTAACCTCCACCTGGTGCAATTCCAAGTAGGCACGCAATGAGGCGGCCCGTTAAGCGTGCGGGTAGGAAGCTCGAGTGTCGGAGTAATCCGGCGCCTAGATGAATGGCTGTCATAGCAACCGGTTTTCCGGTTGCCGTAACAGAATCCGGCCTATCGGCTCGCTTTTACTTTTCTCTTTAAAAGAGCGCAATGATTTTTTCTGATCATTGCGCTCTTTTTCTTTTTCCGGGGTTCCATTTGACTTGAAGTGGATGCGGTTTTCCCCTGTTTTTCCTAGGAAAAAATTGATTTGAGTCAGCTTTGTTCATTCTGTCTCTTTTTCGGCACAAAAAGGACTGTCTGTCGGATAACCATGGTTATACCTGAGAGGGCACTTTCACAGTGATCTATAAGTGGCTAATTTTTATGAGTATTTGTTTTTGCCTTTTGTTGCAAAATGCATCTAAGTTGTTGAGTTCATTAAGATTTTTTTTTGTTTTTTTGATCCAAAACGCTTGACCAGCGCCGGGCGCTTACTCTAAAGTGGGGGAAAGTGTGAAAAGGTGGTGTTTTGTGGGGTTTGTGGGTATTATCCTGCCTCCATCCAGATAGTGTGGTTGTTTTTTTAAGGGGTTTGTGTGTTCCAGGGTGCGTCCTCCATTAGTCTCGATGCAAAGGGCCGGATTTCAATTCCGGCCCGGCATCGTGATGCATTATCGCTGCAATGCGAGGGTCGTGTCACGCTTACGCGTCATCCTCATGGATGCCTGCTGTTTTTTCCACGCCCGGTATGGGAAATTCACAGGGAGCAGATAGCTGGCTGGCCGTTGTCAGCCAGAGCGTGGCAGCGCATTTTCCTGGGAAGTGCCTCGGATGTGGAGATGGATTCCGCCGGGCGGATCCTGATTTCACCGGAGTTGCGTTCTGCTGCCGGGTTGACGCGCGAAGTGATGCTCCTGGGTATGGGGTCGCACTTTGAAATATGGGATGCCGGCAAACTCGCTGAAAGTGAGGCAGAAGCAATCGCTGCTGGTATGCCGGACGTATTACAGAATTTTTCGTTTTAAGTGCAGTCAGGAGTCAGGGCATGCCGGATTTGACACACCATTCGGTATTGCTCGCAGAGGCCGTGGATGCGCTTGCCATTTCAGGTGGGCGCATCCACGGGGTTTATCTTGATGGCACATTTGGTCGTGGTG
>JAAZED010000146.1 GCA_012512465.1 Oxalobacter sp.
GCCAGAGATATTCTTCATCGCCTTGAAAAAGATATTTTCCCTGAATCGCCACTAATTTGCTAGACACCTTTGAGCCATAGATAATGGTAAAAGAGAAAGGTGTAAAAGATGAGCAGTAAAAGATATCCCGAAGAATTCAAGATAGAAGCGGTCAAACAAGTCACGGAACGCGGCCACAGCGTAGCAGAAGTTGCCAGTCGCTTAGGCGTAACCACCCACAGCCTGTATGCCTGGCTGAAGAAATACGGTCCTGATTCCGAAACATACAAAGCCCAGACAGAAGAACAGGCGGAGATACGACGTCTTCGCAAAGAACTGAAGCGCGTCGAAGAAGAGCGCGACATCCTAAAAAAAGCCGCGGCATACTTTGCAAAGCAATCCGGCTGAGGTATGCCTTCATTCGCGAGCACAAGGATTGCTGGCCTGTCAGATGGATGTGCCAGATACTCGAAGTACATCCCAGCGGATACTATGCCTGGATCAACCAGCCCCTCTCCCGGCGAAAGAAACGAGACATGCGTCAAACAGGACTCATCAAACAATTCTGGCTGGAGTCAGGCTGCGTATATGGATATCGCAAGATACACAGCGACTTACGGGAACATGGCGAGACCATCGGCATAAACCGTGTATACCGCCTGATGCGCGAGAATAAGCTCAAAGCACAAATTGGCTATCGCAAACCGAGGCAGCGCACAGGTGATGCGCATATCGTCACCCCCAACCGGTTGAAGCGTGAATTTACAACAGAACAGCCTGATCAGGCATGGGTAACCGATATCACTTACATCAAGACACATGAGGGCTGGTTGTATCTTGCCGTTGTGATTGATCTGTTCTCACGGCGCGTTGTTGGCTGGTCCATGTACTCCCGCATCACCAAAGAGCTGGTATTGAATGCCTTACTCATGGCTGTGTGGCGCAGAAACCCGAAAGACAAGGTAACGGTCCATTCAGACCAGGGCAGCCAGTACACGAGCCATGAGTGGAGTGCTTTCCTGAAAAGTCATCGGCTGGAAGGCAGCATGAGCCGTCGGGGTGATTGTTATGACAATGCGGTTGCCGAAAGCTTCTTCCAGTTGCTCAAGCGTGAGCGCATCAGGCGCAAAGTCTATGCCAGTCGGGAAGAAGCCCGACAGGATGTGTTCGATTACATTGAAATGTTTTATAACCCGAAACGCAGGCACGGTTACAATAACCTGCTGTCCCCAGTGGAGTATGAAAAGCAATTCGAAATAACAACTGGAATGTGTCTAAGGAAATAGTGGCGATTCAGGGAAAATATCTTTTTCAAGGCGATGAAGAATATCTCTGGCTGTATTGGGTTGCCATGTCTCCAGGCGATTGCTATGCCATTCACGGGCTATCTTTTCGAAGGTGTTGCTGGCTTTTTCGCTATCAGCATCCCTGATCGCTTTTTTATTTTCGGCAGGGTCAATGCCTGCAGCCCTCAATTTACGCGCCTCATCGCGTTTTTGACGGGCTTGTTCAAGTGATATGTCAGGAAACCTGCCAAAAGAAAGCCTGTTTTCCTTTCTATTGGCTTGCCGGAATTTCATTCTCCAGAGCTTTGAACCATTGGGAGTTACCTCCAGATACAGCCCTCCTCCATCGAAAAGCTTGTAATTCTTTTCCCTTGGTTTGGCATTTTTCACCTGCATGGGGGACAAGGGCTTGATAATTTTTGCCATGGCGACATCCTTTCAGAGAGGAGATGGGGGCATGGATTTTTTAAGTGGGGGCATTTATGGAGACACATGCCCCCATATTTTCCGGATGTTGGCGAACAACCCCGAACAGCAACAAACAAAAAACCCGCCAAACACTTAGCTGTAGTAGTTTAGACCTGATCTGACAGAAGCCGGTTTTGTTTGGGTATCTGTCAGATTACATCTGGATCAGATTTTTCTCCTTCCAGACATTCAATCCATCAAGAAAGGTCTGCATGGGCGTTCTGCCACAGCACATTTTTCCCTGATGGGTTCGTTCATTATTGTAATAATGAAGCCAGTTGTCCAGATCGGATTGCAGTGAATCCAGATCGTAGTACAGTTTTTTCCGGAATGCCACCTGGTAAAACTCCTGTAAAACAGTCTTGTGAAAGCGCTCACAGATACCGTTTGTCTGGGGTGACCTGACTTGCGTTTTCGTGTGATCGATGTCATTGATTGCCAGATAAAGCTGATAATCATGGTTCTCAACGCGGCCACAGAACTCTGTTCCCCTATCCGTAAGGATGCGTAATACCGGTACATCCTGGGATGCGTGAAACGGCAGCACCCTGTCGTTGAGCAAATCTGCTGCGGTAATGGGTGTCTTGTTGGTATACAACTTACAGTGAGCAACACGGCTATAGGTATCAACATACGTTTGTTGATATATCCGGCCTACTCCTTTCAGGGTACCGACATAGAAGGTGTCCTGAGAACTCAGATAACCCGGATGGGCGGTTTCTATCTCGCCATGAACGATGTCATCCTGCTTTTTCTTCTCAAGAGCGGCAACCTGTTCTTCCGTGAGAATAATGCCTTCGCTGGCTACCTTGGCTTCCAGTGCTTTCAGGCGTTTTTTGAAGTTCTCCAGGTCATGGCGCAGCCAGACAGATCGAACACCGCTGCCAGATATAAAAATGCCGAGCTTTCTCAGCTCATTACTGGTGCGGACCTGACCGTGGGCCGGGTAGTCGATGGCATATTGAACAACAGCTTTTTCTGTGGCTTCTTCTGTCCGGTTCTTGAGATTGGGAACACGTCTGCTCTGGTTTATCAGGGCATCAATACCCC
>JAAZED010000147.1 GCA_012512465.1 Oxalobacter sp.
CCATTGCCCATCTCTATTGCACGCTTGAGCCATATCCTGCCGGAATCCACATCCTTTTTATATTCGGCGATGAGCCGTCCATACACTTCCATCCCTTTGGGGGAGTCGGCATCAGCGGCCTGTTTTGCCAGTTCCAGTGCCTTTTCCGGGTCCTTTTTTACGCCCATTTCCTTGTTGTGGTACTCGGCGAGAAACGCACTCGCGTCAGGGCAGCCCAGCTCGGTGGCAAGCGTGTACATGGCCTTCGACTGCTTTTCACGCACCGCTTTGGGATGCTTTTTGGCGAAGTCGTAGCGGTACATATCACCCAGCGCGATTGCCGCCTGGGCGCTGCCTTTGACAATTGCCATTTCAAAATACTCTTCGGCAAGCTGCGGATTCTTTTTCTCGCTTCCTTTTCCGGAACGGATCAGCATACCGGTCTGGAAAAGCGCCTGCGCTTCTTTTGTCCCGACAGGGCAGGCTTTCGAGAGGATCGGCATCTGCTGTGCCACAACGGGAACAGTAAGGGAAAAGAGGGTGACACAAAGCAGAACACGGCTAGCAGTAAACATCCTGTTTTCCTTAGAATCAGGCTCTGCCCTCATTGAATTGCCTGCTGCAAAACGGCTTTTTCGCACCTGTCGGCGTTGCCGGTCCATAATTGATCCTTACCGTATTCCAATACGCTTTCGTCCAATTCTGGCCCTGCGTCTTGTCAGATACGAAAAATCCACTTTTCGCTCACAGCAATTCAATGAGGGCAGAGCCCAGTGAAAAAAACATCGTGAGTCTGTCTATTTTTCACTATCCTGGCGATTTCCTCAAGAGGCAGGAGAGAAGGAGAAGGGAAAAAGCCGGTCAGCCTTTATCGGTTTTCGCATTGATGAGGCCAATATAAGCCGATGCAACCAGACTTGACGAAGCGATCCCCGGATCTGCCATGAGACGCCTGGCTTCAGCAATACCGGACTCGGGAGACTCATCATCTTCCAGCACCACCTCAAGCTCAATAAAATCCCCGATCCCTTTAACCCGGTCCAGATGGATGCGTGTCCTGCCAATCATGTACAGGGCACGTTCCTTGACGACCTGGCCGATCTCCCCATAAGCGAGAGTCAGCGCTTCGTGCAGGCCTGCCGGATCTGCTGTCGGGGTGCGGACATAAAAAGAAGACGTCGGCCCGGTCCTGTCTTCCCGCTGGTAGAAAATCAGTTCCCCTGCGGTTTTACTGAAAATCCGCAGTTTCAGGCGTCCCGTCGGGCAATGAAAAAAACATCACCCTGATAAATCACTTCCCGGTTGCCATCCGAGAGCATGGCAACCAGCGGTTCCATGGCTTCGACACGGTTGATTTTCGCCTTGATTTCAATATTGTGCGCCATAGCCGATATTTTACTTGCTGAGTGCTCGCATGGCATCATCCAGCCCGCGCAGGGTGAGAGGAAACATACGGTCTTCCATAATGTCCCGGATCATCTCAATGGACTGGGTGATATTCCAGAAACGTTCTTCTTCCGGGTTCAGCCAGACGGCATGCCTGAAATGCAGTAAAAGACTTCGCATCCATGTCTCCCCGGAATGCCGGCTGTGCGTCTGCTGGTAAGTATTATTGAGCGGCTCACTGATTTCGGTTGGGCCCATCGTGGCGTCGCCAACAAAGATCAGCTTGTAATCCTTGCCGAATTTGCTGGTAATGTACTGAATCGGATAGTGGGTGGTAAAAGAAGGGCCGTCATACTTCCATACCGTGTCATACACACAATTATGGAAATAAAAATAGTCCATGTGCTTGAATTCACTTCGGGCAGCCGAAAAGAGTTCTTCGCATATTTTCAGATGCGGCGTCATCGAGCCGCCGGTATCAAAAAACAGCAGCACCTTGACCTTGTTTTTACGTTCCGGACGCATGACCAGGTCCAGCCAGCCGGCATTTTTGGCGGTACTGCGGATGGTCTCATCCAGATCCAGCTCATCAGGCACGCCTTCACGGGCAAATTTTCGCAGGCGCCTTAACGCCACCTTCATATTGCGCGTGCCCAGCTCGACTTCATCATCCAGCCCCTTGAATTCACGGCTGTTCCAGGCCTTGACGCTACCCTGTCTGGGCACTTCGGTATCGTCCATACGCAGACCTTCCGGATTGATGCCGCCTGTGCCAAACTTGCCGCTGCCGCCACGGCCAAATAG
>JAAZED010000148.1 GCA_012512465.1 Oxalobacter sp.
ACAACCGCTTTACCATGGCCAATATGGCTATCGAGGCCGGAGGCAAAAACGGTATCATTGCTCCCGATGACATTACCGCCGCGAAAAACCTGCATTGCCCCCATGCTGGACTGGACAGACCGGCATTGCCGTTTTTTTCACCGCCAGATAAGCCGTCATACCTGGCTTTATACCGAAATGGTGACAACCGGGGCGCTTATTCATGGTGATGTAGGGCGTCATCTGGATTTCAACGAGGTGGAACATCCGGTTGCCTTGCAGCTTGGCGGCAGTGAGCCGGCTGACCTGGCGCATTGTGCGAAACTGGGCGAGCAGTGGGGATATGATGAGATCAATCTCAATTGCGGCTGTCCGTCCGAACGTGTGCAGAAAGGGGCATTTGGTGCCTGCCTGATGAAAGAGACCCCCCTGGTGTCAGATTGTGTCAAAGCCATGCGCGATGCTGTCACCATTGATGTGACGGTCAAGCACCGTATCGGGATTGATAATATTGATTCGTATGATTTTGTGCGGGATTTTATCGGAGATATTGGTGAAGCCGGCTGCTCAACTTTCATCGTGCATGCCAGAACGGCCATTCTCAAAGGATTGAGCCCGAAGGAAAACCGGGAGATTCCCCCGCTTCATTATGATGTGGTCTACCGGCTCAAACAGGATTTTCCTGACTTTGAAATCATACTCAATGGCGGCATCACCACAACGGCTGAAATTGACACGCATTTACAGCATGTTGACGGCGTGATGATTGGCCGCGCGGCTTACCACAATCCCTGGCTGATGATGAGTTTTGATTCCCGTTATTATGGGGACAGCACACCACCCAAAAGCCGGAAAGATGTGCTTGACGCCCTGATGCCCTACATGGAAAAACAGCTTTCCCTTTATGGCAAAGACGCTGGCGGTGGCCTCAAGCTGCACAGCATGACACGCCACATACTGGGCTTGATGGCGTCAGAACCGGGTGCCCGCCGCTTCAGGCAGATACTGTCTGACCCGAAACACCTCGCCATAGGCGATCCTGCTTTACTGATGGAAGCGGTTAATGCGATGCCATCGCTTTAGGCTCTGCCTGATGACAAATGCTTTTGTCACAGCAAACGCAGCAATATTTCCCGTTATTGGTTAAGATATCTTAGGATCAGGCCTCATTAAATTGCCTGCTGCAAAGCCGTTGTATCCCAAATGGCGGTGTTGCACCGAAAAATGGGAACTTGACGGAAGGTCTGCTACGCCTGCGTCCCCATTTCCCGTTGCCCCTGGCCCTTTGAGCCACAACGGCTTTTCGCAAACGGAAAATTAATGAGGCCTGACCCTAAGCAGATCGTTCTGCATTTTGCCTGACAGGACGTCATGGGGCGCCTGTTGGAATACAACACCATTTGTGCCGAATCAACGCTTGAGAGTCAATCGCCTTTAAGCTTTTCGGATGTCCCTGTTTTTTCAGGTTTCATTCACGGTGATGGTCGCAGCGCCGCAGAGGCACTTCGTTACCGGGGAGATAAATATGAACGATTCCAACCGCTCGAATAATCTCATTCGCTGGTATATCGCCATTGCGATCATCGGCGTGCTGCTGATGCGCGGCTTTTATGAGGATTTCCGCGGAACAGAACCTCTGCCTTACAGCGAATTTTTGACACAGCTAGAGGCTGGCAATGTCAGGGAAATCCGGATTACCGGAAGCCAGATTCAGGGATATCTTGTCAAACCGCTGCCGGACGGTAAATCGGAATTCAGCACGACACGGGTGGATGATGGTTTATCCGAGTTGCTGGCAAAACATAATGTGAAATTCACCGGTGTGATTGAAAATACTTTCCTGCGGGATATCCTGGGGTGGATCGTGCCGGTGGTGTTTTTTATGGGAATCTGGTTTTTCCTCATGCGCAGGATGGCTTCACAAAGCGGTATGGGCGGCGGCACCGGATTTATGGCTATCGGCAAGAGCAAGGCCAGGGTGTATGTGGAAAAGGATATCCGGGTGACTTTTGCCGATGTTGCCGGTGTGGATGAAGCCAAGGAAGAATTGCAGGAAGTGATCGGCTTCTTGCGCAATCCCGGAATCTACGGGCGTCTGGGCGGCAGGGTGCCGCATGGCATTTTGCTGGTAGGCCCGCCAGGAACCGGCAAGACCCTTCTTGCACGCGCCGTGGCGGGTGAGGCAGGCGTTCCTTTCTTTTCCATCAATGGATCGGAATTTGTGGAGATGTTTGTGGGCGTCGGCGCGGCAAGAGTGCGTGATCTTTTCCAGCAGGCGCGGGCACAGGCGCCCGCCATTATTTTTATTGATGAAATCGATGCGCTTGGCAAGGCGCGCGGTGCCGGTGGCCTGGGCGGGCATGATGAAAAAGAGCAGACATTGAACCAGCTGCTTGCCGAACTCGATGGATTTGATTCCGCATCCGGCCTGGTACTGCTTGCGGCAACCAACCGGCCGGAAATCCTGGACCCGGCGCTTTTGCGTGCCGGGCGGTTTGACCGGCAGATTTTGGTGGACCGGCCCGACAAGACAGGACGTATCCAAATCCTGAATGTGCATGTAAAGAAAATCAAGCTGTCACCGAATATCGATGTGGAACAGATTGCAGCACTGACCGCCGGTTTTTCCGGTGCGGACCTGGCCAACCTGGTCAATGAGGCGGCATTGCTGGCTACGCGGCGCAACCATGATTTTGTGACGCTGGATGATTTTACCGGCGGCATTGAACGGATTGTTGCCGGGCTGGAAAAGAAAAACCGCCTGATTAATCCGCTTGAGCGGGAAATCGTGGCTTATCACGAGATGGGACACGCACTGGTCAGCATTGAACTGCCGGGAACCGACGTAGTGCACAAGGTGTCTATCATTCCCCGGGGTATCGGGGCGCTGGGCTATACCATCAATCGTCCGACAGAAGACCGTTACCTGATGTCACAGGAAGAACTGGAAAACAAGATGGCAGTTCTTCTGGGAGGGCGTGCTGCCGAGATGCTGCATTTTGGCACGGTGACAACGGGGGCTGCAGACGATCTTGTCAGGGCAACCGAGATAGCCCGAAGCATGGTAACGC
>JAAZED010000149.1 GCA_012512465.1 Oxalobacter sp.
CTGTTGGGGAACTGGGCACTGAATACACCCTTTACCTTCATCAAGGAACTACGCGCTACCCCGGTTTCGGAAAAAGTCTATTTTGGGGATATGGAAAAGCTGACGCCTTATCTGAATGGTTCCGTTGATATGCCTTCTGTTATGGATGGGCACCGTCCTGACAAACCGCAGAATGTCGTGGTTTTTATGATGGAAAGTCTTTCGCAGGACCATATGGGGAAGGTGAATGGCCAGAAAGGATTTACGCCTTTTATTGATGAACTGGCTGAAAAATCGCTCTTTTTCCACGAGGCCTATGCCAATGCGAATCGCTCGATTGAGGGAATACCTGCGGTTTTGGGTGGTATACCTGCATTGGGCGCCGATCCTTTCCTGGTTTCTCCCTATGCCAATGCGGAGTTTGAAGGATTAGGCAATGCACTTTCCCGTCAGGGCTATTCCACTGCTTTTTTCCATGGGGGGAAAAAGGGAACCATGTTTCTGGATAAATTCGCTGTCAGGGCAGGGTTTCAGCAGCATTTTTCAAAAGAAAATTACCCCGATCCTGCTGATTTTGATACCTCGTGGGGTGTTTTTGATGAGCCATATTTTCAGTATGTGGCAGCCAAACTGGATGAAATGCATGGTGAGGGAAAACCGTTTGCGGTTGGCGTATTTTCCCTGACCGCTCATTTTCCTTTTAACATACCGGAGCAATACAAGGGCAAACTGCCGGAGGGACCCATTCCGGTACTGCGATCGCAGGCATATGCCGATCTTGCGTTGCGCCGGTTTTTCGAGACAGCTAAAAACAAGCCCTGGTACAAGGATACGCTTTTTGTGATTACGGCGGACCATGGTACCCAGGTGCATCTGGAAAATTACAGGAAAGATCCATTGGGGTATTTGCGTATTCCCATCATGTACTTTCACCCGTCTGTGCAATTACCCCACGTGAATACAGATCAGCCGACACAGCAGATCGATATCCTGCCTTCGATTCTTGATTTCCTGGGGATTTCTTCAGACAGGATGATCCCGCTTGGCCGGTCGGTATTCAAGCCGGGGCCACGGACAGTTGTCGTGAGAACCAGTGCGGGCATGTACAGTATTGAAGAAAATACCGTGATTTTTGAAGCGAAGAATGGTGAAAAGCCGGTTGGCTATAACAGGGGGACAACAGATCCACTTCCGGCGGTGCCAGAGGAGCAGCTCTTGCGCGGACATGCGGCTATTGAGTTTTATAATACCGGGTTAAGGCAGAGGCGCCTGTATCTTTCGTCAGAAAAAAAATAGCCTTTGCCGCGTTTCAAACTACATCAGGATGACATCATACTGATCCTGCAAAAAGGTGTTTTCAACCTGCAGGGAAATGGGCTTGCCGATGATGTCTCCCAGTGTGGCAAGATATTATGACTCTTCTTCCAGGAACATATCGATGACAACCTGGGAAGCCAGGATCCGGAATTCCCGGGGACTGAAGCGCTTGGCTTCGCTTTGAATATCCCGCATGATTTCATAACAGACCGTCCTGGGCGTTTTAACCTGTCCGCGTCCCTGGCAGACCGGGCAGGATTCGCAAAGGATATGCGCCAGCGATTCCCTAGTGCGCTTGCGTGTCATTTCAACCAGTCCCAGCGCGGAAAATTCGCTGACAGAAACCTTGGTCCGGTCATTGGCCAGTGTTTTTTTCAATTCTTCCAGTACCGCATGCCGGTGCTCCTGGCTTTCCATATCGATGAAGTCCAGAATGATAATACCGCCCAGATTGCGCAGGCGGAGTTGGCGTGCGATAGCATGGGCGGCTTCCAGGTTGGTTTTGAAGATCGTGTCATCAAAATTTCGTCCACCGACAAAGCCTCCGGTATTCACATCGATGGTTGTCATGGCCTCTGTCTGGTCAATGATCAGATAGCCGCCGGATTTCAGGTCTACCCGCTTTGCCAGTGCCAGTTGGATTTCATCTTCCACACCGTACAGATCAAAAAGTGACCTGTCGCCCTCGTAATAGGTCAGGCGTTGCAGGATATCGGGCGTATAGTTATTTGCAAACTCGCGCAAATGAAGATAATCCTCATAGGAATCGATCTGGATACTGCTGGTTTTTTCATGAACAAAATCCCGGAAAACCCGCTGGGCAAGACTGAGATCCTGATAGAGGAGGCAGGGGGAAGCGCTCTTGTATGCGGTTTCCCTGATAGAACCCCATAGCTTGCGCAGGAAATCGATATCGTGTTTCAGATCATCATCTGAAGCGACTTCAGCCATCGTCCTGACGATATAGCCGCCTTTTTCATCTTCCGGCAGCAGCGTTTGTACACGGCTTCGTAAAAGCTCGCGTTCGGTTTCATCCTGGATGCGTTGGGAAATGCCGATATGGGCTTCCTGCGGAAGGTAAACCAGCATTCTGCCGGCAATGGATATCTGTGTGGAAAGGCGCGCGCCTTTTGTGCCCAGGGGATCCTTGATCACACGGACCATGACGGATTGGCCATCGGAAAGCATTTTTTCTATCGGGACGGGTTTTTCTGCCGAGCTATCAGCATGATTGGCATCCCAGATATCCGCAATGTGAAGAAAGGCGGCACGTTCCAGTCCGATGTCAATAAAGGCGGATTGCATGCCAGGCAGCACACGGACGACTTTCCCGAGATAGACATCTCCGGCCAGCCCGCGCGTCTGCGTTCTTTCAATGTGCAACTCCTGGGTGGCGCCCTGTGAAACGACGGCTATCCGCGTTTCCTGTGGGGTGATATTGATCAGGATATCTTCAGTCATAGGATATCAACACCTGCCTCTCGTAGCAGTTTTGTCGTTTCATATAGCGGGAGGCCGACAATGCCGGAGTAACTGCCGGAGATGTGGGTTATGAATTTTGCTGCCATGCCCTGTATGCCATAGGCGCCGGCCTTGTCATAGGGTTCCAGGGTGTCGCAATAGTGATTGATAATGTCATCAGACAGCTGTGCAAAGGTGACTTCGGATTCCTGCACTTCCTGCAGTAAGCGGTCTTTTTTTCTGATGGTTACGCAGGTGAGTACTTTGTGGGTTTTCCCGGATAATTCCCGCAGCATGGCTGCCGCTTCGTTTTTATCCTGCGGTTTTCCCAGTATGTTGTTATCGAGAACAACTGTGGTGTCCGCTGTCAGAACCGGGCGGGGGAGAAGGCGCCGTTGTTCCATGGAGTGCCAGGCGAAATCCGCTTTTTCTTTTGATATGCGCTTGACATAATCACGTGGCAACTCACCGGGAAGGGCATCTTCATTTACCACATCGGTGTTTTTCGGGTCTTTTGAGCCCAGTAAAAGCAGTTCAAAATCAATGCCGATCTGACGCAACAATTCGCGGCGGCGGGGACTTTTTGATGCAAGATAAATTTTTCTGTCCGTTTGCCGCATCAATCAGTCAGCTCCTGTGGTAAGGGTGGTTTTTTGTGATCGACCAGGCGCGGTACAGCTGCTCGGCAAGCAGTATTCGCACCATGCCATGAGGCAGGGTCATATTGGAAAGTCGAAACAGGTCATCGGCTTCCTTTTTGAATTCGTTATCCAGGCCATCAGCACCGCCAATCACGAAAGCAACATCACGGCCTTCCTGCTGCCATTTTTCCAGTTCCTGCGCCAGTTGCATGGTCGTCACGTTTTTGCCGTGCTCATCCAGTGCGATAATGCGGGCATTTTTCGGCAGTGCGGATTTTATCCGTGTGCACTCGGCGGCCATAACAGATTCTGCCGACCGGTTTGATGAACGGTCAGCAGGCCTGATTTCTTTCAGGTTGAGCTTGCATTCGGCAGGCATACGCTTTTCGTATTCCTTATATCCGCTTTCGACCCAGTCAGGCATTTTGTTTCCAACGGCAATAATAAACAACTGCATGGATAGTGTTATTCAACTGGCTTTTTTCTGGTTCCTGTTTTTTTGGGAGCAGTAACAGTTTTTGGTGACGCCGCTGCGGATTTTTTCGCTGTTTTGGGTTTCTCAGTCGTGCTGCCAGCGTC
>JAAZED010000150.1 GCA_012512465.1 Oxalobacter sp.
AGGAGTTTGTTGACAGTTTTGATGAAGACATGATGGAAGCGTTTGACGATGTCTTCGAAGCGGATGATACGTCGTTTTACAACATGTATCAGCAGATGGAGCGGGATCGCTCACTGGGACGTGACGAACTCTTTGACTGAGCTGGTCACGTCCTTCGGACTGGAAGTGTCCGGCGTTATACCAGACGGGCAATATGTCCCATGCGATCGCCAGGCAGGAGCATAACCGGCGGAATATCAATGATGGTATGACAGCCGGGACCCATACGCGTAACGGCGCGTGCGCAGGAAACCAGTACCTGTGATGTCAGTGCCGGGTTGTCAATACGCATGTCAAACGCGAGGCGCTGATTGGAGGTGGTGCCGGATGCGCCGATTCGCTCTATCAGCACCCCGTGTGAATTATCCGCTACCGCTGCCATTTCCTCGGGGGAGCTCACCTGACGCACATCAAGCGGGTCATTGCTGAAATACGGGTCTGAGGCCAGAAGGGTTTTGATCTGGTCAAAAGAGGCGCCCGGCTTTGGCAGCACATACACCAGCCGTGAATGACGTCCGCCGCCAAGCGGAATGGTAATCGAGGTGGCATCTGCCACGCCTTCAATGGATCGTGCGGCAACGGAGTGACCCATTGAACGGCCACGGCCAAAGTTGGTGAAGGTAATGCCTGTCGGTACCATGGCTTCAAAAAGAGCGCGAAGCAGGGAGTCGGTACCCGGATCCCAGCCCGCCGCAGTGACTGCCGCGCTGCCGTTTTTCTGGGCGATTTCGTCAAGTGAACGTACCAGGGAAGGAATTTCCTCATGAATATCAAAGCTGTCTACCGTGCAGATGCCTTTGGCCAGGTACTGGCGGACATCTTCCGGTACAGAGCGGGAGGGGCCGCAGAGAATAACGACGTCCGGTTTGCCGCGGCTTAAAATCAGTTCATCAATGGATGCAAAGTCGGGCAGGTTTTGACGCTCAAGCGCCTGGGTGCCCAATGATTCCACCCGGCGAACAACACCAAGGCATTCAAAGTCGGGTGCGCTGATCAGGCAGTCGATAACGTGCCTGCCGATATTGCCCAGTGAATGGACGGCAGCTTTAATGGTTTTCATGAAAAAACTTCCTTTCTGTATTGGCGGTGCAGTTGCACCGGAAAAACGGGTGTTTGATGAGTATAGACACAGACTTTATATGAGATCAAGCCTGTTTTTCCGGTAAGGGGGCGTGATGGGTTGTTGCATTTTCCTTTATCATGTCCAGTCTTGTTATGTCAGCGAAGGGGTATTCGGGAAATTTTATGACAAGGGCAGCATGGGGTTCACGTCTGGGATTTATTCTGGCGGCGGCCGGTTCGGCAATCGGCCTTGGCGCTATCTGGAAATTCCCCTATGTCACCGCGCAAAATGGCGGAGGCGCTTTCCTGCTCATCTTTCTGGTGATGGTGTTTACGCTCGGTATTTCCATCATGATCGCGGAGATGGCTGTCGGCCAGATTTCACAGCAAAGCCCGGTTGGCGCTTACCGCTACTTCGGCGGACGGCCCTGGTCGATCGTCGGTTATATCGGGGTTTTTTGCGGTTTTCTTATTCTTTCGTTTTACAGTGTGGTGGGCGGCTGGACCGTTTTTTACATCGTCAGGTCGCTGGATACCGCTTTCCTGACGGCGGATGCGGTTGTGCTGAAACAGATTTTTGATACTTTTATTGCGGACCCCACGGAACCGCTCTGGTATCACGCCGGGTTTATGGCGATGACGGCAGGCGTGGTGCTTGCCGGGGTGCAGAAAGGGATCGAGCGCGTCAGCAAATCTCTGATGACGATGCTGTTTCTGCTGATTCTCGTCCTGATTGCGCGCAGTCTGACTCTGCCTGGTGCATCCGAGGGGGTGATGTACTTCCTGACGCCGGATTTTGCGAAGGTCGATGCAAGGATGGTACTGGAGGCGATGGGCCTGGCTTTCTTTTCTCTTTCCCTGGGCATGGGTTGCATGATGACGTATGGCTCTTATGTCTCCGGTGAAACAAATCTTGCCCGATCAGCGGCCAGCGTGATCGGACTGACGACAGGGATCTGTATCCTCGTGGGGCTGATGATTCTGCCGGCGGTCTTCGCTTTCGGGCTGGATCCGGCCGAGGGGGCCGGGCTGACCTTTATTATC
>JAAZED010000151.1 GCA_012512465.1 Oxalobacter sp.
ACGCCGGAACTGCAGGCGCTTTTGGACGATATGTTTGAAACGATGGCTGCGGCTGATGGCGCGGGCCTGGCGGCACCACAGATCGGGGTGCCGCTTCAGGTGGTTATTTTTGGTTTTGAAAATCAGCGCGATGTTCCTGACGCGTTTGCCATTCCCAAAACCATCCTGATCAACCCGGTTATTCGCCCTGTTGGCGAGGAAATTGAAGACGCCTGGGAAGGCTGTCTTTCCCTGCCGGGGATGCGTGGCGTGGTCCCTCGCTGGGCAAAGGTTCACTATGAAGGGTTTGACCAGCATGGTGAGCCTGTCAGCCGTGAAGCCACCGGCTTTCATGCCAGGGTGGTCCAGCATGAATGTGATCATCTGAATGGCATTTTGTATCCGATGCGCATGGATGACCTGTCGTTGTTCGGGTTTATCGATGCCATGAATGCCGCTGTTCCTGAAGAATAATTTTCCAGACGGTTTTACCTGAAAGCAGGCGTTTCATCACCATGATGACGCCTGTTTTATTATCCGGTGCGATATGTTATAGTAATGACATAAGGTACAGGATCATCATACCTAATCAGCGGGTAATGCCACCTTATCATGTTGTACCTGATCAAAGGTACAAAGTCTCCGATCCCGAGCACCTAATCAGCGGGTGCCAAATCACTGTATTCGTGACCTGATTTGAAATGTCCGGTTATTACGGTATTTCTTTCGGGGTTTAAAACCGACATGTCTTGATCATGCAAGACATGAATAATACATTCCCAGTGCAATTTGGCATCCTGAGTCTGGTCGTCTGCCTCAATGTCGAATCCGGTTTTCTGCCACCTCTGCACGGGAAGTGAAGGAGATTGTGATGAGTTTCGATATCTATGAAATGCCCATTCCTGCCGTCCATTCTGAACAGCAAATTGATCAGATCATCAGTCACGCATCGTTCGGATATGGCAGTGCAGCCGAATCTGAAGGCAATTGTGCGACTGCCGCGACATCCGGTAATGCCAGTCAATCTTATTCCTCCGGTTATTACAGCCGGGCTGCAGCCTCCGGGAACAACAGCATAGCCGAAGCGATGGGCAATTGCAGTGCAGCTGCGGCTGCAGGCAATAATTGTGTTGCCGAGGCGATGGGTTCCTACAGCAAATCAGCGGTTTCCGGTAACGGCAGCATGGCTTCAGCTTCCGGCAGGGAATCCATTGCGGTGGTGGCGGGGCTTTATGGAAAAGCAAAGGCAGGTGAAAATGGCGCTTTCGCGTTGCCATGGCGTGATGGCAGGCAGATCCGGATTACTGTGGGTGTTGTCGGTGAAAATGGTATCAAGCCTGATACCTGGTATCGGGTAAACAGCCTGGGTCAGCTCGTTGAAGTGACGGATTATACGCTTGATGTCATGTATGTACCGGACGCAGCGTATGCTGCTTGTGACTGCTGATGATTGTTTCTGAAAGGAACAGTCTCTAGAATTTCTCGTCCGGATGGAGGTAGCGCCACTGTCCGGGCGGGAGGTCACCAAGCTTGACCTTGCCGATGCGCACACGTTTCAAGCCGACAACTTTCAGACCAACGGCTTCACACATGCGACGAATCTGTCTTTTTTTGCCTTCCTGAAGGACGATACGAAGCTGATCGTCATTTTGCCAGTTGACCTTGGCAGGAAGCAGGGGCTTGCCGTCCAGTTTCAGGCCATGTCTCAACAGCTTCAGCTTTTCATCCGGTAATTTGCCTGGCAGGGTGTGCCGTACCCTGACCAGGTATTCTTTTTCCACTTCACTTTCTTCACCGATCAGCCGTTTTGCCACGCGCCCGTCCTGTGTCAGTACCAAAAGACCAACAGAGTCAATGTCGAGCCTTCCTGCAGGTACAAGACTTTTTAACTGGCGAGGATGGAAATGTTCTTCTGTTTTATCTGCTGTCCAGCGTGTTTTCTCATTGACAAGGGTTACAGCAGGTTTATGTCCGTCTTCTGCCTGCCCGCTGACAAATCCCATCGGTTTATTGATGAGAATCGTCACTTTTTTTGCCTGCTCCGACTGGGCTTTTTTCTCAATCGTGATTTTCTGGTCAGGATGGATTTTGGTTCCCAACTGGGAAATGATCTGGCCATCAACACGTACCCATCCGCGCTCGATCCACTCATCTGCCTCACGGCGTGAGCAGATTCCCAGTTCGGACATGCGTTTTGACAAGCGGATAGAATCAGTCATAGGAAATAGAGAAAAAATTAAATGCGGAGAACTTCAAGCAGGTCGGTTTCCAGTTGTATCTGGTTTTTCGGGTTTTTGAGAAAGTCGCCACCCACCAGAAAAACATCTTCCACCCGCTCGCCCAGTGTCATGATTTTTGCGGTATGCAGATTGATATGGTATCGCCTGAGAACCTCCGCAATGGCGTAGAGCAGGCCGTTTCTGTCATTGGCGATCAGGGATAACACAAACAGATCACCACTGGCATCCGGACGTAAATCAATGCCTGGTGTAATCGGGAAGGATCGGGATTTTCTCGAAAGCCGACCGATTGATGGCTCAAGCAGTGGTGCATCCGCTTTCAGGGCCTCCGTCAGGTTATGTTCAACCAGGTTGATGATGTCCCTATAATTGCGTGAAAAAGTCTGTTCAGTCACTAAAAAGGTATCAAGCGCATAGCCATGATTGGTGGTGTGAATTTTGGCGTCCAGAATACTGAAATTCCTGCGGGAGAAATAGCCGCATATTTGCAGGAAAAGATCGGGTTCGTCCCTTGTATAAACAGTTACCTGGAGCCCTTCGCCAATAGGAGAAAGTCTGCATTTGACGACGGGCTCAATGGTATCTGTGCGGTAATAGAGCATGCGCGTTTGCCAGGCAATGTCCGATGCGTCATGTCTTAAAAAATAACCGACATCAAGGTGTTTCCAGAGGGTTTCATGTGCGTACTCCGGCAAGCCATACAGCCTGAGCGTGGCCAGTGCTTCCTGTTGCCGCTGTGCCAGTTCATGATCAACAGAGAGCACTTCTCCGCCAAGCACACGCAGCGACATGTGATACAGGTCTTCAAGCAGTTTGCTTTTCCAGGCGTTCCAGATTTGCGGATTGGTTCCACGGATATCTGCTACGGTTAACAGGTACAGTGCTGTCAGACGGCGTTCGTTTTTGATCAGATCGGTAAATTCCCGGATGACAGCCGGATCGGAAAGATCTCTTTTCTGGGCGATATGCGACATGGTGAGATGGTGCTCAACCAGAAAGACGATCAGTTCGGTGTCTTCTTCGGAAAGTCCATGCGACTGGCAGAATTGTCTGGCATCAGCCATGCCCAAAAGGGAGTGGTCGCCGCCGCGCCCTTTTGCGATATCGTGAAAAAGTGCCGCAATATACAAAAGCCATGGACGGGAAAAATTGGCAATCAGTTGACTGCAGAAAGGATATTCGTGCGCATACTCGGTCAGCGTGAAGCGGTGCAGATTGCCAATAACGATGAGGATATGCTGATCCACTGTGTATTGGTGAAAAAGGTCATGCTGCATCTGGCCAATGATTTTGCCGAAATTGGGCAGATAGCGTCCAAGGATACCAAGCTCATTCATATGCTGCAGTGCACGTGCCGAAAAGCGGGGTGCCTGCAGGATACGGAGAAAAAGCGAATGATTTTCCGGGTCCTGGCTGAATTTTTTATTGATATGCACACGGGCATGCCATAGCGCACGAAGTGTGCGTGCCGTCATGTTTTTCAGGTCGGAACGCTCAGCCAGCAGCAGAAAGACTTCAAGCAGGGATGAGGGATGCTTTGTGAAGGTATCCTCTGTGGCGATATCAATAAAGTCACTGACCTTGTTAAAGCGTTCGTTAATGGGCTCAGGCTCATGTGTTTGGGGGAAAAGCCGTGCTTCCAGGTTTTGCAGCAGGATGATATTCAGCTGTCGTACGATTCTGGCAGCAAGATAATAATGCTGCATCAGGTATTCGCTGGCGTCCCGTGCATCAAGCGGTTTTTTGGCCTTTTTGAAATGAAAAGCTTCTGCAAGGGGTATCTGTACATCAAATAAAATCCGGTCTTCCGCACGTTGTGTCTGGATATGCAGGCGGATGCGGATGTTTTTCAGTGTTCGTTCGGTTTTGCGGAGTTGTCCCGCCTCGGTTCGGGTAATCAACTCCCTCCTGGCGAGTTCTTCCCATGAATTGCCGAATCCAGCTGCTTTTGCCACCCATAAAATCACCTGCAGATCGCGCAGTCCGCCCGGGCTCTCTTTGCAGTTTGGCTCCAGGCTGAATGGGGTGTCTCCGAGCTTTTGATGGCGTTGGCGGGTTTCAAGTGTCTTGGCGAGAAAAAAATCCCGGGCATTCATCGCTATGTCATAGCGTTTGACAAGCTGTCTGAAGAGATCGCGGCTGCCGGTAACTAGGCGTGCCTCTAGCAGGCTGGTCTGTATCGTGATGTCATTGGCAGAGGCATGGAGGCATTCTTCAATGGTCCGTACACTGTGACCGATCTGCAGTCCCAGATTCCAGATAGTCTGGATAAACGATTCCAGCTTTTTCTGGAGCGCTTCATCGGGTGATCGCTGCAGAAGAATCAGCACATCAACATCAGAATAGGGAAAAAGTTCGCCTCTTCCATATCCTCCGACTGCGATGAGCGTATTTCCTGCCGGTATACCTGTGTCGCGCCAGGCCTGCATGAGTGCTGCGTCAACATGGCGGGCAAGGGCTTTGAGCAGGCGTTCCGGTTTCGGATCATTCTGATAAGCCGTAATCGCTTCCTGCCGCTGCTTGGAGAGTTGCTGCTTCAGTGATGGTTTGCTGGTTGACACGGCGGTATGATGAAAAGTATCAGGTATTGGTCACAAATGCCGGGGGTGGCGGCATATTGGGGGATACAGTTAGGATTTCATAGCCGGTTTCTGTCACCAGGAGGGTGTGCTCCCACTGTGCGGAGAGGCTGTGGTCTTTTGTCTTGATTGTCCACCCGTCATTCATTGTGCGGATTTCCCTGCGTCCGGCATTGATCATGGGCTCAACGGTGAAAATCATGCCGGGCCTGATGATTTCCATTGTGCCTGGTTTGCCATAGTGCAGCACGTTGGGCTCTTCATGGAATGATTTACCAATGCCATGGCCGCAGAATTCACGAACGATACTGTAACCGGCTTTCTCTGCATGTGTCTGGATGACATGGCCGATATCACCCAGATGGGCGCCCGGTTTGACCTGCATGATGCCAAGCCACATGCATTCATAGGTGATGTCGGAAAGCCGCTTGGCCATGATACTCGGCTGACCGGCAAAAAACATCCGGCTGGTGTCGCCGTAATAGCCATTCTTGATGACAGTAATGTCGATGTTCATCGCATCCCCGTTTTTCAGGATTTTCCCGCCGGGAATGCCGTGACAGACAATATCATTCAGGGAGATGCAAGTGGCTTTCGGATAAGGCGTATGATCACGTGGCGCGTAGTTCAGCGGTGCCGGAATGGTGCCCTGCACATTGGTCATGTATTCATGGCACAGGCGGTCAAGTTCACCCGTCGTGATGCCGGGTTTGATAAAAGGTTCGATATAGTCGAGTACTTCTGCCGCCAACTGACATGCGGTTCTGATGCCCTTGAGGTCTTCGGGAGAGGTATATTGCCTTGCTGCCATGATGAAATGTTTTTCAGGTGTAAAGAAGCTCCCATTATAATCGACAGCTGTGGTTTACATTCAAAATGGCATATTCAGGCGAAATGAAAGTGACTATTCCTGTTATAATTTGGCCTCGCGAAATATCAGGTTTTCGGAACGGAAAGGTGGCAGAGAGGTCGAATGCGCCGGACTCGAAATTCGGTATGGGTTAATAGCTCATCGTGGGTTCAAATCCCACCCTTTCCGCCATCCTTATTTCAGGGTTTGTTACTCCGCTGGCCTGACAGAAAAATGGCTTAATCCCATATCTGCCTGCATGCCATAAGTCAGCCTTAGTCCCTTGTATACCATTGAGATGGGCTCATCCTTGTGAGGGTTGTATGCTGCCACGAGGCGGCTTATTTCTTTTTTTTGCCTGTATTGGTACGATTCCAG
>JAAZED010000152.1 GCA_012512465.1 Oxalobacter sp.
ACACCATGGAATCTGTCCATCTTCCACCGGCTGAGTTGGGTATGCTGGTTGCTGCGGCACTGGTGGGTACTTTCCTCGGTATTTTGCTTGCCTATGGGTTTGTGGCACCGATTGCCGCTACGCTGGAACAGAAACTGGATGAATCCAGCAAGATGCTGGAATGTGTGAAAGTGACACTTCTGGCCAGCCTGAATGGCTATGCGCCCCAGTTGGCTGTCGAATTCGGCAGGAAGGTGCTGTATTCAACCGAGCGTCCGACTTTCATGGAACTGGAAGACCATATCAAGCAATCTCGCTCACGCTAGAGCGGCTTTATCAGGATGAGTCATGGCTGACGATTTACGGCCGATTATTGTCAAACGCGTTAAGAAGGTGGCTGGCGGTCACCACGGTGGCGCCTGGAAGATCGCATTTGCCGACTTCATGACGGCAATGATGGCGTTTTTCCTGATGATGTGGCTGCTTGGCTCTGTCAGCAAGGGCGATCTCAAGGGTATTTCCGAATATTTTTCCACCCCGATCAAGGTTGCGCTTTCCGGCGGCTCTGGTGTGGGTGATGCGACCAGTATTGTGCAGGGCGGGGGAACGGATCTCTCCCGTTCTGCCGGGCAGGTGAAAAAAGGCGATCCTGAAAGCAGCGGACTCAGAAGCAAGCCCAAGGATCTCAAAGCGGCCAAGGCAGAGCTGGAACGGCTGGAAACGGAAAAGCTCAGTCAACTGAAAATGAAGATTGAATCCGCTGTTGAGGCACACAAGGTGCTCCGGATGTTCAAAAAGCAACTGCTTTTGGATATTACCAGTGAGGGCTTAAGAATCCAGATCGTTGATGAGCAGAATCGCCCCATGTTTGCACTGGCCAGCGCCGAGTTGCAGACTTACACCAAGGAAATTCTTTACCAGATCGGTTCGGTGTTAAATGATGTGCCCAACAAGATCAGTATTTCCGGGCATACTGATTCAAAGCCTTTTGCCGGTGGTGAGAAAGGGTACAGCAACTGGGAATTATCCAGCGACCGGGCCAACGCCTGCCGCCGGGCGCTTTTAGCCGGGGGTATGGAAGATACCAAGGTGGTTCGTGTGGTTGGGCTGGCGTCTTCTGTTTTGCTGGACAAGGAGGATCCCGAAGACCCGATTAACCGCCGGATCAGTATTGTGGTCATGAATAAGAAAGCGGAAGAAGCGGCATTAAAAGATGATAATGGCGCACTGGATATCGTAACAACATCGGACATTCGGGAAGGTCTCAAGCGAGGTGATGGGCCGTAACCCTGATAACGGTTCTAACTATTCAATGCAGGGTGTCAGATGACAAACAAGACAGTTTGGGGAGCAAGTCTGCAGGAGCTGCTGCAAAATGTTGCAGGGAACGGTTCGATTTACCTTTCTGAAATAGAAAGTGATCTCCTGCAGATCAATTTGCTGCTCATGGAAGCGATCAACAAGCTGGGGGACAACGTGGTCCAGATCGGCCAGGATGTACATCATCAGCAAAAGCTTGTCAGGCAGTTGACAGAGACGGGAAGCTGTTCGCCTTTTGCGCTGGAAAAACTCAATGAACTCAATCAGACAATGGATGTCAAGGTCGCTTCGGTGGTCACTGCGATGCAGTTTCAGGACATGACAAGCCAATTACTCGACAAGGTGCTTTCCCGCATAATGGCGCTCCAGGAAATGATTGGGGAAATGGATAAACTGGCAGTGGAGGTATCGGGTGCGGAAAGTGAAAGCGATGTCCAGATGATGATTCGCGCGATGGTGGAGGAAATGACCAACAAACGGCACGATCTGGAGGGGCAGCATGCCGAGCGGGTATCACAGAAACACATGGATTCAGGAAGTATCGAGCTCTTTTAAATTGCTGGCGGGCAATATTTTGG
>JAAZED010000153.1 GCA_012512465.1 Oxalobacter sp.
GATAAAGAGCGCGTCTGCATACTGGCTGCCCGGTGTGACTACCCGGCGCCAGCGCCCGCTGCGGAAATCAGGCAGTGACGAGGTGAGTACCGCACCGAAAAGCATGATGAGCGAGCTGACGTAAAGCCAGAGTAAAAACATGGGGATGATGGCTATTGCGCCGTATATTTTCTGGTACGACGCAAACTGCATGACGAAAATGGCAAAGAGCCGCTTGGCGATTTCAAAGGCAACGGATGCAAAGACCCCGCCCCACAGCGCATCTCTCCACAGGATCTGGCGGTACGGGACAAAGCGGTAGAGCAAGGTAAAGGCAGTCGTGGAAATACCGCCCAGGAAAAAGATGGGCCAGATGCCCTTGAGGTATGGCAGCCCGCCCACGATACCCCGCGCAGCGAGGTACAGATACGATGTCAGGTAAAGCGACCCGCCCAACAGCAGCGGCCCCAGCGTCGCAATGAAAAGGTACATGATGAAGCGCCGGATGATCGGGCGCGGCTCCTGGACACCCCAGATACGGTTGAAGGTGGTTTCGATGAGGTCAAACATCATGGCGGTGGTAAAGAGCATCGCCAGCGAGCTGACAATCGAGACACCGGATGCCTTGCTGGCAAAAAGGGTGAGGTTGTCCAGGATGCCTTTTGCCATGCCGGGCGGGATCATGCCGCGGGTGAAGTAGATTTCCACCATCTTTTGCAGCATTTCAAACTGGGGAAAACGGGTAAAGATGGCCAGTGCAACGGCAACGGCCGGGACGATGCCGAGTATAAGGGTGTAGGTGATGTTGCCCGCCACCTGCGTTAAGCGTTCTTCGTCAACCCGGCGCCATACGTACTGGGCCAGATCGATCAGCCGCTGGAGGTGACGGTTTTTGGCGTGCAGGTTGTCTATCGGGTTGGGCATCAGGTCAAATCATGTTGTTGTATTGCCAGTGTAGCGCAAGGATGCGCCTGTTGCTATCCTCCCGGTTTTATCATTTTCTGCTGCCGGGCTTCTTGATGTTTCCGCTATCTGCGCTTGTACCGTGGATGGAACGCGATGGTTTTTGCGCTTTTTCATGGTTTAGGGCAGAATGGATTTATTCGTCTTACAGCTTGCTACGAGAAATTTTTTATGCCAATGCAGGGTTTTCTGAATGGATGCGCCAATGCTATTGGTGCCGATCATGTCGTCACCGATGAGGCATTGATGCTGCCTTTTCTGACAGATTATCGCCAGCGCTTTACGGGCCGGGCGCTGGCTGTGGTGAAGCCATCCACCACAGAGGAGGTGGCCGCCATTGTCAAACTGTGCAACCTGCACCATGTGCCGCTGGTCCCCCAGGGGGGCAATACGGGCCTGGTGCTCGGGAGTATCCCGGATGAATCCGGCAAGGCGATTGTGCTGTCGCTAAACCGCTTGAACCGGATACGCGAACTGGATGCCGCCAATAACACGTTGACCGCCGAGGCGGGGTGTATCCTGGACCATATCCACAGTGCGGCAACAGATGCGGAGCGCCTCTTCCCGCTGTCACTCCCCTCTTCCGGCACCTGCACGATAGGCGGCAATCTTTCGGCCAATGCCGGGGGCACGGCTGTGCTGCGCTACGGCACGGCAAGGGAGCTGTGCCTGGGGCTGGAGGTGGTAACGGGTGAAGGCGGGATATGGAATGGCTTGAGAGGACTGAGAAAGGATAATACGGGTTATGACCTGCGGAATCTTTTTATCGGTGCGGAAGGCACGCTTGGGGTGATGACGGCAGCGGTGTTAAAGCTGTACCCGCTTCCCAAGGCGAAGCTGACAGCAATTGCCGCAATGACAACGCCTGACAAGGCGCTGGACCTGCTGAATATTGCACAGCGTTATTGTGGCACCTCGCTTACCGCCTTTGAGCTGGTGTCGCGATACGCGATGGAACTGGTGCTGAAACATTTTCCGGCACTTTCGGCTCCCCTGCCTCTCACTTACGGGCAATATGCGTTAATCGAACTCTCAGACAGCGAGTCGGAGGATCATGCCGCCGGCTTGCTGGAAACCTTCCTGGAATATGCGATAGAAGAGGATGTCATCCGTGATGCGGCGGTTGCCCAATCCATCGCGCAATCGCAAAGCATGTGGCAGCTGCGGGAAAACATTTCTGCCGCCCAGGCGATGGAAGGGAAAAATATCAAGCACGACATTGCGCTGCCCACGTCATCGGTTTCGGATTTTATCGCGGAAACCGACAAGCTCTTGCAGGCGCATTTCCCCGGCTGCCGCATGGTGACATTCGGGCATCTGGGCGATGGCAGCCTGCATTACAACGTCAGTGCGCCGTCGGGAGTGCCGGTGGAAGCCTTTATGGACTGCACCCCGGAAATCAACCGGATCGTGTATGACAGTGTGGCCTCATTTAATGGCACGATATCAGCGGAACACGGCCTGGGGGCCTTGAAACGCGAAGAACTGGTGCGGTACAAACCGCCAATCGAGATTGACATGATGAAGCGGATCAAGGCGGCGTTTGATCCGAATCATGTGATGAATCCGGGGAAGATATTGATTTGATGGGGGCCGTGGTGACGCGACGGCGTGGCGCGTTTGGCTTGTTACCCTTTGCTTGTTGTGTTCTTGCTATGAGATGCCCCTCGAGATTGAGCTCATAAGGTGGGTGGCTGACCCGCGGCAACCATCTTTTTGTCCGGCAATGCCGTGCGGACTTCTCGTCCCCTGCACAGCAGGGGATTCCCGTCTTGATCCCTCACGACAGGGGCGTCGCGCTTAACTCGCTGCGCTCAAACAGAACCGCTCCTGCTCCAGTCGCTCAAGACCAATCCGGCTTCGCCGTAACGCACTTGCCTGCTAAGGAGACTAACCCCGCAGAAGGGTAGCCTCTTATGCTATGGCTGTCGAACTAGACAGCTTGCTGTCCTCTACGTGCTCTCACACTTATCGCCTTTTCAATAGGCAGCTTCACTGCCATGCCGTCTGCATAACAGGGGCATCTTTACACCGCATCGCGGTGTCACTTCTTCATAAAGTCCGCGATTACGCCGCAGCCGGGGCTGGGAGGCGGGACTGGAGCAGGCAGACGGCTGTCTGAGCGTAGCGAGTTTCCGGATGCCGCCCCTGTCACGACGAGCAGTTCCGGGGACCCCCAAAGGGGGCAAGGGGTTGCGGTGCCTTTTTTTGGTTACTTCTTTTGTGGCAAGACAAAAAAGTAACCTGCCGTGGGTCAGCCACCCACCTGATGAGGCCATCTCGAGGCCCAATCTCATCGTAGAGAACAAACCAACGCGAAGGGTAATAAAGCAAACGTACCAAGCCGCCCCCTCGTGCGCCGCACTGCGTTTGGCACGCTCACTGCGTTCCCTGCACGCTACGAGGTAAACGCCACAACAAACGCGCCTGCCGTCGCGTCACCACAGCCCCTCCCCGCTAGATAATCAACCCCTTCTTCAAATCATGCTCAACCAGAAATCCCGGGATGTTTTCAGCAGGTATCGGACGGGAAAGCAGGTATCCCTGTATTTCCTTGCAGCCGCGCTCCCTCAGGAAGGCAAGCTGCTCTTCGGTCTCCACCCCTTCTGCCACGGTAACCATGCCCATGCTGTCTGCCAGCGAGATAACGGCTTCGACGATAGCCATGTCATCGGCATCTGCCGGGATATCCTGGACGAAGGAACGATCGATCTTGAGGATATAGACGCTGAATCGCTTGAGGTAAGCCAGCGAGGAATAGCCGGTACCGAAGTCGTCAATGGAAATGCGCAGGCCGCGCTGGTGAAGCTGGTCAATGATGGCGATGGCCGCCATCGGATTTTCCATGGCAACGCCTTCGGTGAGTTCGATATGCATGGATTCGGGCGGCAGCGCAAATTCGTCCAGGACGTGCATGATCATTTCAGACAGGCGCGGATGGCGGAACTGGACGGCGGAGAGGTTCACTGACATGGAAAGGCTGTCAAAACCGCCATCCAGCCATTCCTTGAGCTGCCTTGCGGCTGTACGGAGTACCCATTCGCCGATGGGAACGATTTCTCCATTGGCTTCGGCAACCGGGATGAATTCGGCCGGGGAAATAAAGCCAAGCTCGGGATGGTTCCACCGGATCAGCGCTTCAAAACCGACAATACGGCTGGTTTCCAGCGACATTTTCGGCTGGTAATGCAGGGTGAACTGGTCACGTTCCAGCGCACGGCGCAAGGCATTGTCCAACTGAAGCAGGCGCGTGGAGCTGGCCTGCATTTCCATGGTAAAGAAGCAATAGTCGTTGCGTCCGTTTTCCTTGGCGCGGTACATGGCGGCATCGGCA
>JAAZED010000154.1 GCA_012512465.1 Oxalobacter sp.
GTGCGTATCCGGGTCATGAACCAGCAAGCCTTTGTTACCATCAAAAGCAGTACAGACGGGTTATTCAGGAACGAATGGGAATATCCGATTCCGCTTGCAGATGCACAGGAGATGCTGGATCGCCTTTGTGTCAGGCCCCTTATTGAAAAGATTCGTTACCGGATTCCTCATGAAGGCATGATATGGGAAGTCGATGAATTTTTTGGGGAAAATGCCGGGCTTGTCATTGCGGAAATCGAGCTGGAGGCTGTGGATCAGACATTTGACCTGCCGGACTGGGTGGGACGGGAAGTAACGGAAGACCCTCGCTACTACAATACCAATCTGATGCTTAATCCGTATCAGGCATGGAGCGATAAGGGAAAATAAAACCGGCATCAAAAAAGGCGCAACGTGATGCGCCTTCTTGCTGATTAACCTGATGCAGGGATCAGGACGGCAAGTCGCTTGGCATATCTCTCACGGACTCACGTCCATGTTCTTTTGATTTTGTTTTGTGTTTCACAATCTGCCGATCCAGTTTATCCATCAGAATATCAATCGCAGCATACAGATCCTGTGCAGCGCTTTCTGCATGTATCGTCTTGCCGCTCATGTTCATTTTGATCTCTGCCCGTTGTCTCTTGTCCTTGTCTGAATTATTGTCCACAGCCAACAGGACAGAGATGTCGATCACGTTGTCAAAATTCCGTTTCATCCGGTTCAGCTTATTTTCTACATGACTGCGGATGGCCGGTGTTACTTCGAGATGATGTCCACTGATCGTGAGATTCATAAGTTTCTCCTAAATATTGTCATCAGTTATCACCTGTTAAAACAGCGTTCTGGTGATATTTTTTGCTCTGCCAATGGAAGTTACAGAGACAGAGACTTTCGCATATGAGCGGGAAGAATTTTCAGGGTTTCGCGGTATTTCGCGACGGTTCGACGGGCAATCACCAATCCCTGTTCTCCCAGTATCTGTGCGATTCGGTTGTCTGATAAGGGTTTTTTCTGGTCTTCTGCTCCTATAAGTTGCCGGATTCGTTCCCGAATGGCTGTTGATGAAACGGTGTTGCCTGATTCCGTTGTCAGATGGCTTCCGAAAAAGGACTTCAGTTCAACTATACCATGCGGTGTGTGCATGTATTTCTGGTTTGTCACACGGGAAATCGTGCTCTCGTGCAGTTCTAGTGTATCAGCTATTTCGTGCAATACAAGTGGCCTCATCGATATGGCCCCGTCAGAAAAGAACGGCTGCTGTTTTTCCGCAATTGCCTGTCCTGTTTTGAGAATGGTTTCATAACGCTGCTGCAGGTTGCGGATAAACCAGTTTGCTTCCTGTAACTGTGTATTCATGGTTTGGCGGTTTTCCGCATTTTTCATGATGTCGGCATACAGGGAGCTGATGCGAATCTTTGGCAGGGCTGCCGGATTCAGTCCGATTTGCCACTGGCCATCCTGATAAAAGGCCAGCAGTTCCGGCACCAGGGTATGGGCTTTTTCAGCAGAAAACGGTGCCGCAGGATGCGGATCACAGGAATGGATGGCTTTTCGGGCATCTGTCAGATCTTCATCATCGCAATCCAGCAGCTTCTTCAGCCGGGAAAAATCCCGTCGGGCCAAAAGAGGCAGATGATTTTCAACAATCGTAATGGCTCTTTTACGCGTGACATAAGGCAGTCCCGGCAGTTTTTTCAACTGGATAGCGAGGCATTCGACGCTGTTTCTTGCCGCAATGCCGGGAGGTTCCAGATCCTGTACCTGCCTTAAGGCGGTTTCAAGCTCAGATCGCTTGATATTAAGTACTTCGGGAAGCCACTCAAGCATTTCATCAAGCGTTTCAATGAGGAACCCGTTTTCATCCAGCGCGTCGATAACCAGTTCAGCCAGCGCCAGTTGACGCCTGTCATTCAAGCGCATGCTTATCTGGGTTGTCAGATGCTCCCGAAGCGTAGGGGACGGTGTTGTCTCCATCGGAGAACGCATCCCCTCATCATTATGAACCGGTGTTGCATAGGACAAGTCCTGGAAATCTAGGGGCATGTCAGTCGGGGCTACGCTATCGATTGTTACGTGAGTTGCGGCAGAGCTGTCGCTGATGAGCGCATTCTCGGCAATGACATGCAATGCGCTGTCCTTCGGGTTGTCCACGCGTTCCAGAAAGGGGTTGTCTTCCAGCGCCTTTTCAATTTCCAGGTTGAGGCTGGTGGCTGACAGCTGTAAAAGCCGGATGGCGTACTGTAGACGGGGAGTGAGCGCAAGTTGCTGTGTAAGGCGGGATTGCTGTTTCAGTTTCA
>JAAZED010000155.1 GCA_012512465.1 Oxalobacter sp.
CTTTTCAGCTTCTCGAAAAACATCGGGAACAGGGCGACCTGATAGTCATTGTGACCGCAACCAACCGCTTTATTACCGAGCCCATCGCCCGGGCTTTCGGCGTAAAAAACCTGATTGCCGCCCTGCCAGAAGAAAAACCGGATGGCTCATTTACCGGAAAACTGGTTGGCATACCCACATCAGGAAAAGGTAAAATCACCCACACGGAAAACTGGCTGGCATTACAAGGAAAAAGTCTCGGCAGTTACGAAAAAAGCTATTTCTACAGTGACTCGTACAATGATCTGCCATTACTGTTGAAGGTAACCCATCCTGTTGCGACCAATCCTGATACCCGGCTTGAATCACACGCGAAAGCCAATAACTGGACGCTATTACGCCTCTTCGATGATTAAGAAAATAATCCGGAAGATTCTGGGAAGAGAAAAAAAGGCTCCTCCCCTTTCTCATCCCGCTGTCCTGCAGCGCAAGGAGCATGGTATTGATCCACGCCTGCTTTCATCCAATGCTGCGCGCGTTATCCATATTCTGGAAAAGGCCGGTTATGAGGCCTATATTGTCGGCGGTGCTGTGCGCGACCTTTTGCTTGGCATCCAGCCCAAGGATTTCGACGTCGCAACCAACGCGACACCCGAACAGGTCAGGCGGCTTTTCCGGCGCGCATTCCTCATTGGCCGTCGCTTCCAGATTGTCCACGTGATGTTCGGCCATGATCTGATTGAAGTGACAACCTTTCGCGGTACAACTTCTGCCTCAGCCATCAAGGACGAAGCAGGCCGACTGCTGAGAGACAACACATTCGGCACACAGCAGGAAGACGCACTGCGCCGGGATTTCACGGTCAATGCCATGTATTACAACCCGACACACCAGACCCTGCATGATTTTCACGGGGGAACAGGCGATCTGAAAAAACGGGTACTGCGAATCATTGGCGATCCAGCCGAACGCTTTCGTGAAGATCCTGTCCGGATGCTTCGCATCGTCCGCTTTGCCGCCAAACTCGATTTCACCATTGATCCGGATACCAGAAAACCCATCCCCCTGCTTGCCCCACTAATCAACAATGTCCCTTCGGCCCGGCTGTTTGATGAAATGCTCAAGCTTTTGATGAGCGGCCATGCCATGGCCTGCCTGCAGGAATTACGGCATCAGGGACTGCATCACGGATTGCTTCCGCTTCTGGATGTCGTGCTGGAACAACCCAAAGGTGCCCGTTTTGTCGAACTTGCGCTGGGAAGAACCGATCAGCGCATTCGTGAAGAAAAACCGGTCTCTCCCGGATTCATTTTTGCCGCACTGCTTTGGACACAGGTATCGGAAAAATGGGAACAGTACCGTTCACGCGGGGAATACCCTATCCCTGCCCTCCATTCAGCCGCTAATGACATTTTTGAAACACAGACGGAAAAGCTGGCGCTGCAGCGCCGCATTATTTCTGACATGCGGGATATCTGGGCGCTTCAGCCTCGTCTGGAACGCCGGACAGGCCGGACTGCCTATAAGCTGATAGAACACGACCGGTTCAGGGCCGCCTATGATTTTCTGCTGCTGCGAGGTGAAGCGGGTGAAATCGATCCTGAAATCGGCGAATGGTGGACCCGCTTTATCAATGCGGATGGTCCGACGCGGGAAGAACTGCTGAAAATCAAATTCAATAGCGCATCCGAGCCGGCAAAGCGCAAGAGAAAACGCGGCGGCACCAGACGACGGCAAAAACCCGCATCATCCAGTACACCTGGCAGCATCGAACCAGCCGCATAGGAAATATGACAAAACATACGGCTTATATTGGCATCGGCTCCAACCTCGGCAGCCCGGCCGAGCATGTCCTTGCCGCCATCAGCCGGATGATGCAACTGCCCCAAACCAGACTTGCCGCCCAATCCGGGCTTTACCAGACCGCTCCGGTTGACGCTGACGGTGATGATTATGTTAATGCAGTTGTCTGCCTTGTTACGACACTCTCTCCTGAAAAACTGATGAGTGAGCTGCATGCTATAGAAAATGCTTCAGGCCGGAAAAGAATGTACCGTAACGCCCCACGAACACTGGACCTGGATATCCTGCTGTACGATGATAAAGAAATGGACACGGCCACACTGACGCTCCCGCATCCCAGAATGACGGAACGCGCCTTTGTACTGGTCCCGCTGCTGCAGATTGCCCCCACCATTACAATTCCCGGAAAAGGCGCCGCGCACCAGTACCTGGAACATGTCCGCAATCAACCCATTACCCTTCTGACAATCTGATTCTTACCTACTGCGAGGTGTTCATCATGCAGATCCCCGTTATTCTTCAGGCAACCGGTTTATTGATTCTCTCGAACATATTCATGACATTCGCATGGTATGGTCACTTGAGAAACCTGTCAGCCTCTCCCTGGTACATCGCAGCCATGATCAGCTGGGGAATTGCCCTTTTTGAATACCTGCTGCAGGTCCCGGCCAACCGGATCGGCTTTTCACAGTACAGCCTGGCACAGCTGAAAATTCTTCAGGAGACCATTACGCTTGCCGTATTTGTTCCTTTTGCCATGTTTTACATGAAAGAGCCATTCAAGCTGGACTATGTCTGGGCTGCTCTATGCCTGATCGGCGCCGTTTATTTTATTTTCCGATCCTGAGCCGACGCGGTATGATGAAGCCCTGTCCGGGATCACTTCTGGCAGGACAACTGTTTTAACCATTGAGGATTGCCATGGCCACTTATTTGCAAGACCGTAAAGCCGTTACCGTATCCACCCTGTTGAGTCTGCATAGTAACGGGGAAAAAATAACCATGCTCACCTGTTATGACGCCAGTTTTGCGGCATTGATGGATAGCTGCGGGGTGGAAATGCTCCTGGTCGGCGATTCATTGGGTATGGTCTGCCAGGGGCATAATTCAACGCTGCCCGTCTCCATTGAGGAGATGGCTTATCATACCGCCTGCGTGGCAAGGGGAAATCAAACCGCCATGGTGGTGTGTGACCTGCCTTTCGGTACCTATCCCACACCGGAGGCGGCATTTGAAAATGCGGCAGAACTGATACGGGCCGGCGCACATATGGTCAAAATCGAAGGCGGCGCCTGGCTGGCTGATACCGTGCGTTTTCTCGTGGAGCGCGCTATTCCGGTTTGCGCCCACATTGGTTTGACACCCCAGTCCGTCCATCAGCTTGGCGGCTACCGCGTACAGGGTAAAACGGTCGAAGATGCTCAACGACTGATTGCCGATGCCATGGCACTGCAAAAGGCCGGGGCAAGCATCGTCGTTCTGGAAGCAATTCCGGCAGCACTCGGCAAGGATGTGACAGATGCCATTACCATCCCCACCATCGGCATAGGCGCAGGGGTGGATTGCTCCGGACAGGTTCTGGTCATGCATGATATGCTGGACGTATACCCTGGGAAAAAAGCCCGTTTTGTCCGCAATTTCATGGAAGGGCAAGCCAGCATAGAAGGCGCTGTTCGCGCCTATGTAGCAGCAGTAAAAGATAAATCCTTTCCTGCCGCCGAACATAATTTCTGATCACAGGAGGCAAGTATGAAACTCAGTGCACGAAACCAGTTAAAAGGCATCATTCGCGAAATCAAGGAAGGCGAGATCAATTCGGAAGTCAATATTGAAATCGCGCCTGGCGTCTGGGTCTGCGCCCAGATCAGCACGGCTTCCGTGCACCGCCTGGAACTGGCGGTCGGCAAGGAAGCCTATGCTGTGATCAAAACCGATTCCGTGATGGTAGGCGTGGACGACTGACGCTGTCGATTACTGCCCGAGCCAGTTTCTGCCGGAGAGCGTTTCTCCGGCTTCCTCTTCATATCGTTTGAGGGATGCCTGCATTTTGGGGGCCAGTTCACTCATGGAATTGATCGTCATGCCCAGATCACGAAGCAGGCCGTCATGGACCCCATATACCCAGCCATGGATCGTAAGCTTCTGCCCCCGGTTCCAGGCATCCTGAATAATCGTGGTATGGCAGACATTGGCCACTGATTCAATCACGTTCAGTTCACACAGGCGGTCATAACGGGTCTGCTCGGATAATGCCTCGCCCAGATAACGCTCGTGTTTCTGGCTGACATCCTGCACATGGCGCAGCCAGTTGTCCGCCAGGCCCACCCGCTGATGCTTCAGGGCGACATGCACACCCGAACAGTCATAATGGCCGGTGACAATCACATGCCTGACACGCAAGACATCCACCGCAAACTGCATTACCGCAAGACAACTCAAATCCGTGTAGGAAACCACGTTGGCCACATTGCGGTGCGTAAAAATATCCCCAGGCAGCAGGTTGGTAATCTGGGTGGAGGGAACCCGGCTGTCAGAACAGCCAATCCAGAAATAATTCGGTAACTGCTGGGTAACCAGACGCGAAAAATAACCGGGATCATCGCTGACCATTTGGGCCGCCCATTCCCGGTTACTCTCAAAAAGCGTTCTGAGCTCAACATCATTGGGATCATATTCAAACGTCTTTCCAGCCATATTCCTATCCATAAACAAAAAACGGGCCTATTGGTTTTTTATGGCCTGTTTTAATTCTGTTACCCATTTCAACGCGGCAATCCCCGTATCACTTTTGATTTGCCGTGCTGTCTCGGTCATTTTTTTGAAATCAGGTTCCGGTATTTTCTTAAATGCCAGAACCACCACATTTCCTTCTTCGCATTTTGGCATGGACAGGACATATGGAAAAGATTTTTGAATGGCATTCCGGTTTTTTTTATAACTTTCATGTTCACCGAAAAGATTCACCGTCATCATACCGGCATCCGTCAGGCACTGGCTGCAGGCCTCATAAAACGCCGGAGTATCCAGAACCGGGCCTTTTTCCGTCGCATCGTACAAATCCACATGAATGATATCCGCAGTGCCCTTGTTTGATTTATCCAGGACGAAATCCATCGCATCCATTTCAAGAATGGACAGGCGTTTATCGGGTGCTGGCAGCGCAAACATCGAATGGCAGGCAGAAATCACGTCCGGATTCAATTCAACAGCCGTCACTTTTGCTCCATTAAAATGCCGGTAACAGAATTTGGTCAGTGCGCCGGTCCCCAATCCCAACTGGACAATATGCGCCGGATTGTGGACAAAAAGCATCCAGGCCATCATCTGCCGTCCATAAGCCAGCTCTATCTTGTAGGGATCGCGGATGCGCATCGCCCCCTGAATCCATTCTGTGCCGAAATGCAGATAACGCACCCCGCCGCTTTCTGAAATGATCAGCGGAGAATAACGCGGTTTGCGCCCGCCAGCCGGCTTGCGCGATGATTCCTCTTTCTCAACAGATTTTCTTTTAATCAGCATATCTGGCTCACAGATCACACAAAACACTTATGGATAAAATCCCCGGACAACTTATCTTTCTTGGGAGATAATAACCAGGATTATCTGTTACTTGCATGTCGCACCGTATGTTATCACCCCCTGAAACTTGCCGGATATTATATATATCGGACGAGGATACCGTATTTTCGGATGGACATGTTGTTGCCCGCCTTCTTGAACAGAGGGCTTTTTTTTCGTTAACCGGATAACTATCAGC
>JAAZED010000156.1 GCA_012512465.1 Oxalobacter sp.
GGATGTAGCAGAAATAATACGGGTTTTTCTTGTTGTGCCTAAAAGTGTTGAAGCTATTTTTTGAAAAACATCGCGCATGAAAATCCTCTTCTCTTCGTGGAGCAATCAGTTAAAATCTTTACTTTTAGGTAATGCGATTTCTGTTGCGAAGGAAATATTAACAGAAAGCAACATAGATTTAAAGCAAAATTATAGCAAATATAAAGCAAAAAAATGAATAAAAAACATGAATCTTCCGGTATTTCTGACGATTTGCCACTATCATCAGCCGTCAAAGAGGCAGTAGACGTTATCAAACGCGGTACAGAAGAACTGCTGGTTGATACAGAGCTTGCCCAGAAACTGGCGCGTTCTGAAAAGACAGGAAAGCCGTTGCGGATCAAGCTGGGACTGGACCCTACCGCCCCTGACCTGCACCTGGGACACACGGTTGTGTTAAACAAAATGCGGCAGCTGCAGGATCTGGGACATACGGTGATTTTCCTGATTGGCGATTTCACTTCCATGATCGGTGATCCGTCGGGCCGCAATGTCACTCGTCCGGAGCTGACCCGTGAGCAGGTCAAGGAAAATGCCATGACGTATTTCAACCAGGCCAGCCTGGTGCTTGATCCTGGCAGGACAGAAATCCGGTATAACTCCGAGTGGAGCGACAAGATGACCGCGCGGGACATGATCCAGCTGGCATCGCGTTATACGCTTGCCCGCATCATGGAGCGTGAGGATTTTTCAACCCGTTTTAAAAACGGCTCCCCCATTGCGATTCATGAGTTGCTTTATCCTTTGATGCAGGGGTATGACTCCGTTATGCTTGAATCTGACATGGAGCTGGGCGGTACAGACCAGAAATTCAATCTGCTGGTAGGACGGGAATTGCAAAGAGGGTACAACCAGGAGCCGCAATGCATTCTGACCATGCCGCTTCTGGAAGGGCTGGATGGCATTGAAAAAATGTCCAAGTCCAAAGGCAATTATGTCGGCATTACCGAACCGGCCAATACCATGTTTGCCAAAGTGATGAGTATTTCTGATGAGATGATGTGGAAGTACTATGACCTGCTTTCCTTCCGCTCACTTTCCGATATCGGCAATCTCAGGGATGCCGTGAAAAACGGCCGCAATCCACGGGATGTGAAGGTGGAACTGGCGCAGGAAATCGTCACACGCTTCCATTCAAAAGCCGCCGCCGAATCCGCACTTGAGGATTTCATGCTGCGTGCGCGGGGCGGTATTCCGGATGATGTGCCTGAACTCAGCCTTTCCGGTGCGCCGATGGGTATCGGACAATTGCTCAGACAGGCCGGATTATGCGCATCCACGTCAGAAGCGCTACGCATGGTTGATCAGGGCGGGGTTCGTATTGACAGTGAAGCTGTCAGCGATCGGGGGCTGAAAGTGGAAGCGGGGACTTTTGTGGTGCAGGTCGGCAAGCGCAAGTTTGCCCGGATAACGCTGAACTGAGGAGAAAAGGCCGAGTGGATCAGTTCCGTTCCCGACCTATCTGCGTGACGCCGGGAATATGACGTACCCGGCGCATCAGATTCGCCAGATGCGTCCGGTCTTCTACCTGTACGGTAAACCGTAATACGGTGAAATCCTCCTGTGTTTCCATGCCGACATGGACAATATTGGCGTTGGACTCGCTGATTTCTGCCGCAACACGGGCAAGGATTCCTTTTTCCTCATGGACAGTAACTTTCAGGCGGCAGTCGAAACTGCGATTCAGGTCCTCACCCCAGGCGACATTGATCCATTTTTCCGGTTCTTTGGCGATCTGTCTTTTTGCCACAGGACATTCGGCCTGGTGCACGACCAGACCGCGTGTCATATTCAGTTCGCCCATGATGGTATCACCCGGAATGGGAAGGCAGCAGGATGCCAACTGGACATTGACACCCTCACTGCCATAGATAATGACAGGCTGTGGAGCCGCCGTTTTCGGCTCTTCTTTCTGTCTGGTGCGTGATTCCTTTTTTCGCTTGACTTCGTCAGTCAGACCGATAATCCGCCGAGCCACCAGTGCGGCAAGCCGTTTGCCCACGCCAATATCCATATAGATATCGTCAAGCGTTTTTGAACCGGTTTCGTACAGCAGTTTGTCAATCACGGGTTGATCAAGGGCCGGATCCATGTCTACCGACTGCAGAGCCTGCTGCAAAAGTCGTTTACCCAATTCGATGGAGTCAGCCATATTGACGGAACGCAGATGGCTTCTGATACAGGAACGGGCTTTCCCCGTCCGGACAAAGGAAAGCCAGGCAGGATTGGGGCGGGATGTGGGAGACGTGATGACTTCCACGATATCGCCGTTTTGCAGTTCGGTTCTTAAGGGGGCCGGCTCGTTGTTGATTTTGACAGCGACCGTCTGGTTACCCACATCGGTATGGATGTTGTAGGCGAAATCCAGTGCGGTCGCTTCACGCGGCAGGGCGATGATTTCCGCTTTCGGCGTAAAGACATAGACCGAGTCCGGAAAGAGGTCAACCTTGACGTGCTCGAGAAATTCAGCGGAATTACCGGTTTGCTGCTGGATGTCCAGAAGGGATTGCAGCCAGCCGAGACTGTGTTTCTGGATATCCGTCAGGTTTTCATCCGGATTCTTGTAAAGCCAGTGGGCGGCAACACCGGTTTCTGCAACATGGTGCATGTCGTGTGTGCGGATCTGAAATTCAACGGGCGCGCCATACGGGCCAACCAGCGTGGTGTGCAAAGACTGGTATTTATTCAGTTTGGGCATGGCAATGTAATCCTGCACCTTGCCCGGCATGGGTTTGTAGAGGGAATGCAGCACACCCAGCGTGGCGTAACATTCTGCGATTGTATTAACCACTACCCTGAAGCCATAAATATCGAGTACCTGCGAAAAAGCCAGGTTCTGCTGGCGCATTTTCCTGTAGATCCCGAAAAGGGTTTTTTCCCGGCTGTAGATCTCGGCATGAATCCCGCTCTTTTCAAGAGCTGAACTGACCGTATCATGAATCCGGCCCAGCACTTCATGCCGGTTACCCCGGGCGGTACTGACCGCTTTATCCAGGGTTTCATAGCGGTAAGGGTGCATATTGTGAAAAGCCAGGTCCTGCATTTCACGATAGAGATTGTTGATGCCAAGACGGTGTGCGATCGGTACGTACACTTCCATGGTTTCCCGGGCAATACGCCTGCGCTTGGACATGTCCATGACATCCAGTGTGCGCATATTGTGAAGGCGGTCTGCCAGCTTGATCAGAATGACACGGACGTCTTTTGCCATGGCAAGCAGCATTTTTCGGAAGTTTTCTCCCTGAGCGTCCACATGGTTCTGAAATTGCAGCTTTTCCAGTTTGGACAGGCCGTCAACCAGTCCGGCAACGGGCGCGCCAAAGCGTTCGATCAGTTCTTCTGTTTTGACATCCTGATCTTCCATGACGTCATGAAGCAGCGCAGCCATGATGGCCTGGGTATCCAGTTTCCAGTCTGCACAGATTTCAGCGACTGCCAGGGGATGCGAAATATAGGGCTCCCCGGATTTTCGGATTTGTCCCAGATGCATTTCATCCGCGTAGCGAAAAGCTTCTCTCACGCGCTGCATGTCCGCTTTTGAGAGATAGGTTTCGAGCTTTTGTGTGAGGTGGGAAAACGTGGCAACGCCAGGGACAGGCCGAGAGCCAGCCACAACTGACGGTGCCGTCTGGGGTGTTTGCGGCTCGGTCAGTATCTGGTTTGCGGAGAAGACACCAGTGTCTTCTCCTTTGTGTGAAGATAACCCGGACTTGTCTGGCATCAGTGATTGCGTGAAATATACCTTAATGCCTTAACAATAACACAGCTGTGTTATTTTGCATCACAGCTGTGTCGGGATATGATCCGGCACAAACAATCAGCCGGGTACTTTTTTCAGCATTTCCGTACCGACTTTGCCTGCTGCGATTTCACGCAGGGCAAGAACGGACATTTTGTCTTTTGCGTCAACCTGGGGGGTATGTCCCTGGAGCAGTTGGCGTGCGCGGTAAGTGGCACACAGGGTCAGCTCAAAATGATTCGGGATTTGCTGAAGACAATCTTCAATAGTAATACGGGCCATAGATACTCCTGCCTTAAAATAAAACGGAAAATTAACGGATATCAGAAATGATACCGAATTGCTCAAATAATCTGGTATGTGTCACGACTTGTCGGGGAAGTCTGCAGCGGGTGGCCTCTACAATGGCGGCAAGCTGGGAGAGCGCGTGATCAAAATCATCATTGATGATAACATAATCAAAGCCACATGCATGGGATATTTCTTCGCTTGCAGCTTCCATCCGCCCGGCAATAATTTCGGGAGAGTCCTGTCCACGTCTGTTCAGCCGTTCCTCAAGCGTGGCTATTGAGGGGGGCAGAATAAAGATACTCACGGTTTCTGCAATAAGCTTGCGTATCTGTATGGCGCCCTGCCAGTCGATTTCCAGCAGGGTATCCTTGCCGTTTGACAATCGCTCCAAAATGGCGCGGCGGGATGTTCCGTAGTAATTGCCATGGACTTCGGCGTATTCCAGAAACTCGCCTTTTTTCTGTTTTTCCAGAAAATCCGAAACGGTTGTGAAATGGTATTCCCTGCCGTCTTCTTCGCCAGGCCGTGGCGCGCGCGTGGTGTGGGATATGGAAATCCCCAGGCTGGGATCCTGTTTTGTCAGTGCTTTTAAAAGCGATGATTTCCCCGCACCGGAAGGGGCCGTGATGATAAACAGCGTGCTTCCCGAGAGCGGTGTGAGAGCAAGTTCGGTTTTCATGTGGTCATAAAAACAAAAACGGTTTCAGGCAAAGCAAAGAAAAACAGGGGCAGAAATCCGGGGTTACCAGAATTTCCACCAGACGGCTTCGGGCTCTTTCGTCCCGCCTGAAGGCAGGACACTGTCAGGGTAGTTTTGCTGGAAGATGCGGTTGGCATCATCGCGCAGATCATTCAAGCCCATTTTGTCGTATGCGCGCACCATGATATAAAGCGCCTCCTCACTGGAGGAGGTGTCCGGATACTTGGCAACAGCGCCCTGCGCCCGGTTCAGCGCAGCGACATAGGCGCCACGCTTGTAATAATACTTGGCCACATGAATTTCATAGCGTGCCAGCATATTGATCAGATACTGCATGCGGATACGGGCATCTGCCGCATAAATACTGTCAGGGAAACGGGTTACCAGCAGCCTGAATGAGTCAAAGGCTTCCTGCGCGGCTTTCGAGTCGCGTTCTGACAGATCCTGTTTGAAGGCGAAGTTCATGATGCCCACACGGTCATTGAAGTTTATCAGCCCGCGCAGATAATACATATAGTCAATGTTGGGGTGGTTCGGGTGCAGCTTGATGAAGCGCTCCACAGCAGCAAGCGCCTGGGGCTGGTCATTGTCGCGGTAATATGCGTAGGCGATTTCGATCTGGGCTTGCTGGGCATAAACCCCGAAAGGATAACGGGCTTCCAGCTTTTCAAGATACTGGACGGCCTTTTCATAGTCGCC
>JAAZED010000157.1 GCA_012512465.1 Oxalobacter sp.
GAAAGAGAGAGCTCGCCGGCAAATTCGTAATGGCTGAGTTTTTCTTTCGGCATTTGACCGGATGCAGCCAGGATGCCCAGTGCGATGGGCAGATCGAAACGCCCGGACTCTTTTGGCAGGTCGGCAGGAGCCAGGTTGACGGTGATCCTTCTTGCAGGAAATTCAAAACGGGCATTTTGCAGGGCCGCCCTGACACGCTCGCGCGCTTCTTTTACCTCGGTGTCGGCAAGCCCCACAATAGTGAAAGACGGCAGGCCATTGGCCAGATGGACCTCGACCGTAACTTCAGGCGCTTCCATGCCGGTCAGGGCACGGCTTTTCAGGATGGCAAGGCTCATGCGGTTATTCAGACAGTCTGGTCATCCGAGGGGCCCGCCTGCTTTTCCAGTTTCTTTTCGAGTTTGTTCAGATGAGCCTGCAACAGATTGATCTGTTCGCGCAACTGGGTGATTGTCATGACCTGCAGGTCAAATTCTTCACGTGTGACAACATCAAGGCGGGAAAGGGCCTGTGTTATCAGTGCGCGGATATTTTTTTCGATATCTTTTACGGGGGAGCTGTCGATAATCTGGTTGATCCGGGATTGCAGATCATCAAAAATATTTTTATTTTCCATTTCAACGCTTTCTGCCCGATAGCCGGGCATGGCAGTTTATGTCGGTATTCGTGAGGATGCCCTGAACAGTTTACTATTTTATCGGGAGAGTGCCATTATCGGGAAATAAAAAAGCCACACGGGCAGACCCCCCCGTTTTCTGATTTTGTGTCAAACTGTACTCATCAGCTGTTTTTTTAAATGCAATATATTGTCAAAATCAGTGCGGCAGGCCGGTAAATGTGCTTCAATTAAAAAAGCGCACGCTTGATAAAATGAAAAAGTGCCTCACATGAAGCAGGCTGAGGCATTATTTTTAACAGACAGGATGCTCGCAAATCATAAAGGATGATATGGATCCACATTTGGTTACTGCTTTGAATGGCCCGCTCCTTGAGCTGGAGAAAAACGTTGTCGAGGCAACGCCATCGATTGAGAGATGGTTCCGCCTGGAGTGGCAGGATCATACGCCGCCGTTTTACTGTTCGGTGGATTTGCGCAATGCGGGGTTCAAGCTGGCGCCTGTCGATACCAATCTTTTCCCTGGGGGATTTAATAATCTATCTGCGGAAATGGTGCCGCTGGCGGTTCAGGCCACCATGGCAGCTATTGAAAAGTACTGTCCTGATGCCAAAAACCTTCTGCTGGTGCCGGAAAACCATACACGCAATACCTATTACCTCCAAAATCTGGCGCGGCTGATCAAACTGATGCGGATGGCAGGACTGAATGTGCGCCTGGGCTCCATCTCCGAAGAAATAACCGGCCCGACGGAGCTGTCACTGCCGGATGGTTCGGTTCATGTGATTGAGCCGCTAATCCGGATTAACAACGGGCGCAGGGTCGGCCTGCCGGACTTCAATCCCTGCACCATTTTGCTGAATAATGATCTGAGTTCAGGCAGTCCGGCCATATTGAATGAAGTGTATGAGCAGAGCCTGTTGCCTCCGTTGCATGCGGGCTGGACGATTCGCCGTAAAAGCAATCATTTTGCCGCTTATGATGATGTGGTGCGGCGCTTTGCCAAACTGATCGGTGTTGATCCCTGGATTATCAATCCGTTTTTCAATCACTGCAGCGAGATCAACTTTGCCGCGCGTGAGGGGGAAGAGTGCCTTGCTGCCAATGTCAATTCGGTTCTGGTCAAGATCCGGCGTAAATACAGGGAATACGGCATCAAGGAGAAGCCTTTTGTCATTGTCAAAGCGGATGCCGGCACCTATGGCATGGGTATCATGACAGTAACGGATGCCAGCGAGATCACGGGCCTTAACCGCAAGCAGCGCAACAAGATGTCCGTTGTCAAGGAAGGGCTTGAAGTCAGTGATGTCATTATCCAGGAAGGCGTACATTCTTTCGAGCGTGTTGATAATGCGGTTGCCGAGCCGGTTGTTTATATGATTGACCGGTACGTGGTAGGTGGTTTTTACCGCGTTCATGACCAACGTAGCGAGATAGAGAATCTGAATGCGCCGGGCGCTCATTTTGTGCCGCTGGCATTTTCACATCCGCATGCGTTGCCGGATAAGGCCGCAGAGCCGGGTACCGCCGTTCCCAACCGTTTCTATATGTACGGAGTGGTTGCGCGTCTGGCATTGCTGGCGGCATCCATCGAACTCGAAAGAACCGATCCTGAAATGGCCGCTATCTGAGGCGATTCATGAAAATTGCATTTCTGGCTGATCCACTGGACAGCTTCAAGGTCTGGAAGGATTCGACTTTCGCCATGATGGTGGAAGCGCAAAAGCGTGGTCATGTGATCTATGCTTTTGAGTCGCAGGACATGGCTTATTCGGATGGCGATATTGTTGCCAGGGCAAGGCAGATCGTACTGACCGGAAAAGAGGATGCCAACTGGTATCGTTCCGAAGAAAAGAAGCTTTTCCCGCTGGCCGCTTTTGATGCGATCATTGTCCGCAAAGACCCGCCTTTTGATATGAATTATCTTTACAGCACCTATCTGCTTGATCTCGCAGAGGCGGCTGGTGCGCGGATATTCAATCGCCCTGCGGCGCTCAGGGACTATAACGAAAAGATGGCGATTGCTCGTTTCCCCCAATTTGTCGTGCCAACCCTAGTCAGCAGTGACGATGCCTTATTGCGCGAATTTCACACGCAGCACGGGGATGTGATTTTCAAGCCGCTTGATGGAATGGGCGGTGCCGGCATATTTCGTATTATGGGCGATGGCATGAACATGGGCTCGGTGATTGAAACATTGACCGAAAATGGCGGTCGCGCCATCATGGCCCAGAAGTTTATCCCGCAAATTGCGCTGGGGGACAAGCGGGTGTTGCTGATCAATGGCACGGTGGTGCCTTATGCGCTGGCGCGTATCCCGCAAAAGGGGGATATCCGGGGCAATCTGGCAGTTGGGGCGCAGGGCGTGGCACAGCCGTTATCCGGACGCGACAGGGAAATTGCGGAAACACTGGCTTTGAGCCTGGCGGCAGAAGGGCTTTTTCTGGTTGGTCTGGATATTATCGGCGATTGGCTGACGGAAATTAACGTAACCAGCCCTACCTGTTTCAGGGAGATTGCAGCGCAGACCGGGTTCAACGTGGCCGAGATGTTTTTCAATGCGCTTGATGAAACAATTTGACCTGACGGGTTTATTAATTACAATAGGTTGTATTACGTTAACAGGCAGCAAAGATTTGCATGGTGTTTGTCTTGCGGCTTATCGGGCCGTATTGACAGGATGCTGATGTGTGTCCGGTTTTTAATTTTGCCGCAAGCTGAAAAATGATAGGTATTCTTCTCATCATGCATGAGCCATTGGCCAATGCATTTATGGCCACCGCATCCCATATGTTTGAGGGAAAGCAGGAGCGGATAGAAGCTATTGATGTCAGGGCTGACCA
>JAAZED010000158.1 GCA_012512465.1 Oxalobacter sp.
CCGAACAGCCTCCGATAAGCAAGAGACTGCAGAAAACAAGGGGAAAATAACGGACTTTCATAACGGCTTTCCATACAGGGGATTTTATATCAGGGATTCAGGATTTTGCCATGTGGCAAAGACTGTGCCCCATCTGTTTTTATTATCGTATTAATTCGGAAAGATATTTCTTGTGTGCAATGCTGTTTTTGGCAGGGAATGTTGTGGTATGGTTTTTATAAACGCATTATGCCGGTACCGGATGAACAGAGGGTGTTATGAAATTGATGATGGCGATTTTGTATGACGAAAAGAGCCGACTGGAAAAAAAGCTTCAGTCAACTGAAAAAATGGACGTTTCGGAAAAAGCGGATGATGAAAAACAACTGGCAGTTGTGAACAGCGATATAGAGCGGATGGAAATGTATATTGACAGGCCAAGCATGCAGACCTGGTCTGAGTTGATTTTTATTGATGATATCCGGGAGCGCGCAAAAAGAATACAGGCGCAAAAAGAAAATTGATATGTCAGAGCCGCTGTCATCTGATCCGGTGCATGGTTTTATTGGTCTGGACAGGAACAGATTCAACGCTGTTAACCCAAGTGTCGTACAATGTACGCTTATTTTGGAAAATAACTTGACTTGGACCCGAGTGTTATCTTCGGGTGGCAGCAGACATTACCTCTCAAACTGCTGTATAACGCTGTAATATTGATTGAATTATGTCAGATAATCAAAAGATGGTCGACAAGGCTGAACCAGCTCCGGGTTTTGAGGATTTTGGTCTGGCGGAAAAAATTCTGCGGGCATTGAACGATCAGGGATATACCTCACCCACTCCCATCCAGCAACAGGCGATTCCTGTTGTCTTGCAGGGGCGCGATGTGATGGGAGCTGCCCAGACAGGCACCGGTAAAACAGCCGGTTTTTCCCTGCCGGTTATTCAGGTACTTTTGCCTGCTGCCAATACAAGCATGTCTCCTGCCCGTCACCCGGTTCGGGCGCTTATCCTGACCCCGACCAGAGAACTTGCAGACCAGGTTGCCGATAATGTGCGTAATTATGCGCGCTATACCGGCCTGCGTTCTGCTGTTGTATTTGGCGGTGTTGATATGGCGGCACAAACAACGGCGCTTCGGGCCGGTGTGGAGATTCTGATCGCTACCCCTGGACGCCTTCTGGATCATGTGCAGCAAAAATCGGTCAATCTATCACAGACCAGCATCCTGATCATGGATGAGGCAGACCGGATGCTGGATATGGGTTTTTTGCCGGATTTGCAACGCATTATCAATCTGTTGCCTCAAAAACGGCAAAACCTGATGTTTTCCGCAACGTTTTCCCCTGAAATCAAAAAACTGGCAGCGACTATCCTGAATAACCCGGTTACGATTGAAGTTGCCAGAAGCAACGCGACAGCAGATAACGTCTCACAAACGGTTTATCAGGTGGATGAGGCTGACAAGAGCGGTGCAGTAGCACATATCATCCAGAGCCAGAATCTGAAACAGGTCCTGGTTTTTACCAACACACGGATTGGCGCCTCCCGTCTGACCCGTCTGCTGGAAAAAAAGGGCATTCGCTCAACCGCAATTCATGGCGATAAGACACAGCCTGAAAGGATGGCTGCGCTTGAAGCCTTCAAACAAGGAGAAATCGATGCGCTGGTTGCAACTGACGTGGCCGCCAGAGGACTCGATATTGCCGAGTTGCCGTGTGTAATCAACTACGATTTGCCCTTTACGGCAGAGGATTATGTTCACCGTATTGGCCGAACCGGCCGGGCAGGTGCCTCAGGAGATGCCATTTCGCTTTATTCTGCCAAGGATGAGCGTAGTCTTGCCGATATCGAAAAGCTGATCAAGCGTAAATTGCCTCGTACGTCCCTGACCGGTTTTGACGGGAAAAAGTCTTTTTCAGAACGGTCAGTGCAACGCCAGCGGGAAGGTGGTCACGGTATGACTTCATCCGGAAAGCGTTCAGATCGCAGCCCTTACAAATCCGTGGTGCTTGAACGCAAAGGCAAGCATGATCCCTGGTTTGACAAGCCCTATGAGCCTTCTTCATCGTCGAGTGTCGAAGTAAAAGAAGACAGCACGAGTGTAGAGAAGTCGCCTAAAAAGAAAGTAGCCGCGCTTTTAGGCGGGTTGCCAAAGAAATAAGCCTGTTCCTGATGTTTATGTCAGGAACAGATGCACACGACACTTACTGACGGTTTACCAGGTTGGGTGCCAGTGTCATGGAGACGACCCAGAATCCCTTTCCGGGAAAAGACTGCACAACAACTTCATTCTGATAGGCTGCTAAAACAGCTGCCTGGCTGCGGCCGTTCATGTTTGCTCTTTCGAGCGCTCTGGCAAGCGGTACACTGACATAGAGTTCTCCGGATGTTTTTTTCAGTTGCATACTGTAATAAACATAGCCATGTGACATCAGCGACTCATGGACGGCGGAAGGTGTTTTTCCATGCGTGCCTTTTGCCACCATTTCCATATGCCTGAGCCTGCTTTCAGGTGCATCTCCTGTGAATTCCAGGGCAAGGCTCCAGGAACGGTTTCCCCATAGGAGTGTTGTTTCCAGCTCATTTTTCTTCTTGTCTGCCTTCGCTCCCAGGGCGATGGCTTCAGCCATTGTTGTTGTTCCGACACCAAAAGGGACGGATCCCAGTATCTGGGTAAATCGCCAACTGGAGTTGTCTCCGGTAATATCCCCTCTCTTGCGTTCCTCAAATTTCAAAACCGGTACGGAATCTTTCCTGACCATCAGGGTAAGGGAGGTATTCTTTTCATGGGAAAAATCCGTGAAGGGAAAAGAGAAGCTTCCTTTGCTGTGTTCAACCTCCATCCGCATTTTTTTGCATTCAGGCCGATCGATCGTGATTTTCTCACCCGGTGCAAGGCTGGTGCCGGTATGAATCTGGATCAATCCATAAGGTGCCAGAACAACCTTGGTTACTCTGGTGTCGCTTTTATTGGTCAGGGTGAATTTATAATTAACCGGCTCTTGTGAAAGCGCTGCTTTCGGGATGAGCAGCAAACAGGCAAACAGAACCAGCCATCCGGCAACAAAACGGTGAACCGACAGGTTTCGTGTTGATGGATGCTGTTTCATATCTCTCTCCGGATAGATAGGGTTCTTCCTTATTTTACGGTAAGGATGCGCGTTCTGCCAGTGGAATGCGGATGGAGTGGAGAAGTTGTAAAAAAACGTTTCTTCTCTACGGTTTTTTCAGATGAGAGACAAGGTAAAATAGCGGGATGATGTCACCGCAATTTATTCATCTTCGCCTTCATTCAGAATATTCCATTGTCGACGGGCTTGTACGTATTGACGATGCTGTCAAAATGGCAGCAAAGGATGCACAGCCCGCATTGGCATTGACGGACTTGTCCAATCTTTTTGGCCTGATCAAATTTTATCAATCCGCCAGAAAGGAAGGGGTAAAACCGATTGCCGGCTGTGATGTATGGATTACCAATGAGCAGGAAAGAGACAAGCCCTCCCGTCTTTTACTGTTGGTAAAGAACCAGCATGGCTATCTCCAACTGTGCGAGTTGCTTTCGCGGGCATGGCTGGAAAACCAGCATAGAGGAAAAGCTGAAATCCGGATTGAATGGCTGGAAGCGTTGACGCAAAGCAGCGCAGGAAACGGACTGATCGCCTTGTCCGGTTTTCGTGATGGTGATATCGGTATGGCCTTTGGAAAAGGCAACCCTGATATTGCGGAAAAGCATGCGTTACGCTGGACAACCATTTTTCCGGACAGTTTTTATATCGAGGTACAGCGGACAGGACAGCAGGGAGCCGAAC
>JAAZED010000159.1 GCA_012512465.1 Oxalobacter sp.
CATACGCTTGCCGTCAGTCCGTCAGAAAGACTCATGCGGTAGGCGCGAATCGCAGGAATCAGGGCAGCCATCAGGCCGACCACGAAAATTCCGCCCAACAGGCACCATTCTCCTGCGCCGGGGAACCCTGGAAAAAGGGATAAGCCCCATTTTTTCTCAATCACGGAAGAAGTAGCAGCCAACGCCAGGTTAAGACAAACCACGCCTGCCAGCATACCGGAAAGCAACAGCAAGACCCCTTCTGACAGCAGCAGCAAAACAATCTCATGCGGCTTCGCGCCGACCGAGCGCAGGACAGCCAGTTCACGGCGGCGCTCTCCCAGCCCTGCCAGAATCGATGAGGCCAGCCCTGCCAGGCCTGCAAGCGCAACCAGGAAAGAAACTGCAAGAAGCGCCTTTTCGCCCACGTTGAGCATTGTCCACAGCTCATCTAATGCCACACCGGGTAAAACACCCATCAATGCCTCCTGCTTATCATTCATGATTTCCCGCTGCAGGGCAAAAACCTGGGCGCGTTTGTTGAGTCCGACCATGACTGCCGTAACGCTCTTTGGCGTCAGGTCAAATTTCTTCACATGCTCCGGCAGGATGTTGAGACCCTTCACCGGGGTTCCCCCTTCCCAGCCGAGGTGGATAGCCTCCATCCCGTCCAGCCCGATATGCAATGTCCTGTCTACCGGCGTGCCTGTCTTTTCTAAAATCCCCGTTACGACAAACGGCTTGTCCGTATGGTCTGTCATGCTGATACCACCGGAACCGTGACTCAGGACGATCTGTGAACCCACTTTATACCCCAGCGCACGGGCCACATCCGCGCCGATCACCACGTCAAATACCCCGGTAAACGGCTTGCCGCTTTCAAACTGCAGGGCTTTCGCATTGCCATAGCGGAAGTGTTCAAAATAGTTCTGGTTGGTTGCCAGTACGGGGAAATGACGGTGCGAATCACCGAGTGAAACAGGAATCGTCCAGGCAACCATCGGGTTTTCCGCCAGCCGCTGTGCACTGTCGTAACCCATGTTGTTGGTGGCTCCCCCCATCCGGAAAACCGTATAGAGAACCAGTTGCACATTGCTGCCCCTGGCCCCCACAATCAGGTCAACACCGGATACTGAATCCATGAACCCTTCCTTGACCTGTACCCGCATCCGTTCAATGCCCAACAGCAGGGTCGTCGACAAACAAATGGAAAAAACGATCAGGAAAAGCGTAAAACGCCGGTTCCAGGCACTTTTTGCCGCCAGACGGAGCAGATAGACAAGATGGCTCATGCTGCCTCTCTCGCAGATGACAGCAGCGAAAAACGGCGGGAAAAACGCCCGGCCAGCCTCTCATCATGGCTGACGAAAAGGAGTGCCGTTGAAAAGCGTGCGCACTCCTGCATGAGCAGGTTGATAAAGTCTTCCTGATGGGCAGCATCCAGTGCGGATGTCGGCTCATCAGCCACGATCAGTGCCGGGCGGCCGATCAGGGCACGCGCGGCAGCCACCCGCTGCTGTTGTCCAACTGAAAGTCGGCTGGCAGAACGGGACCACAAGGCGTCATCCAGCCCCAGCTCACTCAAAAGATGTTTTGCCGCTTCCTGCGGGGATGCCCCCTGATCCAGCGCCCCCCGGCTGCGCACAGCGGAAAAGCGGCATGGCAGCAGCACATTTTCCAGCACGGAAAGATAAGGAATCAGGTTGAACTGCTGGAAAATAAAGCCGATATGGTCCACGCGGAAACGGTCGCGCTGTGTGCCTGACAGCGTATGCAAAGGCGTACCCAGCACATGCACCTCACCCTGTTGCGGTGTGACGATGCCGCCTATGAGCGCTAAAAGGGTACTCTTGCCACTGCCACTGGGACCGGCAATGAAAAGCTGCCCCCCCTTTTCGAGGGACAGCGAATCAATCCTGAGCGTGGCAGCCGTACTGCCCGGCCAGGTATAGTCGATATTTTCCAGCGCAATGGCGTGCTCAGGCATGAGAAGCCTTACCAGGAAAGCTGTGGTTTCTTGGGAGTCAGTTCAGCCGACATCTGCTTTTTCGGCAACACCATCTGGACATCAAGTTCTGTCAGTCCAGGGAAACGGGTGAAAAGTCTGACTGTGATGGATTTGAGCGCATCCGGTTTTTTACAGGAAAAAACATACGAGGCATCCATATCCGCATGCCCGTCCTTTTCTGTGCCGCCAAGCGTTTGCAGCATGATCGGATTGACCCGCTTGCCCCCTTTTCTGACCGCCACCTGGCTGGAGGTGAAAGAACAGGCGGCTTCCGCATTCAGTTCGAAAAGCCTTCCCCCTTCATGCAGGTCACCCGTCATATCAATGAGCGCTTTTTTCTGCCGCTCGTCTTTCGGGGCATGCTCAAACCCAAGGAAATTGGCCAGCGGGCCGGAAATGCCAATTGCCAGTTCATTGCCCTCCAGGGCAACTTCCATTTCCGCCTCGCCATGCACATGCTTGCCGTGGGCAAAAGCAGAAACAGATACCATACTTCCCAGGACAAGCCCTGCCATCAGCAGCCTTTTTTTCATGTCAGTTTTCCTTTTTGTCAGGTGATGAAATTAATTTGACTGTAATGTTATATTGTTACATTGCTTATGGCAATATGCTTCTGTCCGTTTTCGGTTTTCTGGGCAGATTGACATACCCTAGGGCCTGTTAACACTAATGTGAAATGGTGATAAAATGCTGGAATGGAAATCACCGAAGCGCAATACCAGCAAATAGAGAACTGCCTTCCCCGCCAAAGAGGCAATGTTAGCCTGAGCAATCTTCAAGTACTCAACGCCATATTGTATGTGGCAGAGCATGGCTGCAAATGGCGAGGACTTCCCAAGCGATACGGTAACTGGCATACCATTTATACGCGAATGAACCGCTGGTCCAAAAGCGGTGTTTTACATCGTGTTTTCGAGCAATTGCAAAAAGAGCAGATCATCCGCATCAGGATAGAGGCCGTATCCCTTGATAGCACCATCGTCAAAGTCCATCCAGACGGGACAGGGGCTTTAAAAAAAACGGCCCCCAGTCCATCGGAAAATCCAGAGGCGGATGGACAACCAAAATTCATATGGTTGCCGCAGATGCCAAAACAGCCATAACCTTTTCGCTTTCTCCTGGGCAAGCCAGCGACGCCCTTCATGGTCGAATGCTGCTCAGTCAATTGGGACGCCCGGCTTATCCCCTTGCTCTGATCATGGATCGTGCTTATGAAGATGGTCAAACACGCCAGTTGGCACTTGATTTGGGGTTCTCGCCAGTTGTTCCTCCAAAGATCAACCGCATAAGCGGCTGGGAATATGATCGCATCATGTATCGTAGACGCAATGAGGTTGAGCGACTGTTCCGGCGGCTAAAGGGATTTCGCAGAATCTTTTCCCGCTTTGACAAGCTTGACGTCATATTTTCTGGATTTATCCTTTTTGCACTTATTGTCGAGGCTTTTCGATGTCAATAGTGTTAACAGACCCTAGGAAATGATGAAGCAGCCAAAGCAGACGGGCGGCTGGTGGTGCTGCCGTGCAAGGTGGGGGATTCGATTTATAGACCTGAGGGGCTTAAATATTCTGTTTTTTGGACTATAACCAACGTAACGATATATCCAGACGAAATTATGTTTACAGACGATTCCGACAATATTTTTACACTTGATGACATCGGCAAAACAGTATTCCTTACCCGTGAAGCCGCAGAAAAGGCGCTGGAGGTGAGGGAATGACAAAGGCTGAACGTTTCCAAATCAAAATAAAGCCGTGGGATGGCAAGTTTTACTTTGA
>JAAZED010000160.1 GCA_012512465.1 Oxalobacter sp.
GCCTGCATGCAGGCCGCATCCAACTACCTGCCCGTACTCACCGCATTCATGAAGCAACTGCTGGCATCTCCCGAATTTGCCGAACTGGCAAAAAACACGCCGCCCCCGGCCGTCACGCCGGATGAAAGTGATCCCGGCCAGATCCTTGATAACGAGGAACAGGCGGCAGCCGAAGCCAGGGCACGTGAAATCGGCAAAGAGCGTATCCGGCTGAAAGACAGCCTGGACTCCACCCGCAAATCAGACCCCGGCAGCCTGTAAGCCGCGCAAAAGAAAAGGAGGCATCAAGCCTCCTTTTTTCATGAAAAAAACCGTTTTCCGGCTTTTTCCCCGGCACGTAGGAATACCCGCAATGCGGGCAATTCTCGACCATCTCCGGACGAGGGGATGAGCGCCCCAGCAGGCGGGGAAGTGCCTGCCGGCAAACCGTACAGCGCCACAGCGAATTGACGATCCGGTTATTTACCCAGAAAGCCAGCCCGATCAGAACAATGGGCAGCGCAATATGCCAGCTCCCGCCAAGCCGGGCTTTTGCCAATGGCGCCAGCACGCAAATCAGCACGAAAAAAAACAGCAGGAAGACAATGATAACAAGCGCTATCCTCATCGCCCTGCCTTACGGGTTACGGCTCATTTTTGCGGCATAAAGCGGATGCCATCCATCGACGCCGGACGCGGCTCAGGCCATGTTGCCCAGGCCGCTTTGGCCCGCTCGCGCCATAGGGCCGCTTTTTCCGGATCTTCAGCCTGCTTGAGCTGCCCCTTTTCATACACCTCGGCCAGGCGCTCCATCGCCAGCGGATAGCCCCGGCTGGCACTGTGCTCATACCAGCTGAACGCTTCCCTGTCCGTGGAATATTCCATCCAGCCGATCTCGTTGGCCTTGCCGATGTTGTACTGGGCTTCCGCATTGCCATTGCCTGCCGCCAGCTTGTCCAGTTCCAGCGCCCGTTTCGTATCCGGCAGCGCCGTGATCATCCCGCTCATATACATGAAAGCCAGGTAATGCTGCGAACAGGCATTGTTCTGCTGCACCCCTTCCTCAAAGAGCGCACGGGCTTTCAGCGGATCAGCAGGCACCCCGCGCCCGCGAAGCGTCAGGTAGCCCAGCTGGCACTGCGCCTCGGCAAAATTCTGGTCTGCCGCCTTTTTATACCATTGCGCTGCGGTCGCCTCATTTTTGGCAACACCGTGCCCCAGGCGGTACAAATCACCAATCGCCTTTTGCGCGCTGGCGTAGCCCTGATCCGCGGCCTTCTGGTACCACTGCATCGCCACGGCATAATCGGCCCTGGTTCCCTGGCCATACTCATACATGGCGCCAACCGTAATCACCGAGGCCATGTGCCCCTGCGCTGCCGCCTTTTTGTACAGGTACAGCGCCTTGGCATAATCCTGCTTCACCCCCTGCCCCTTGTAATACATCGTCGCCATGCTGTTGATGGCCACCGGGCTTTGCGGCGCGGCTTCACGTACCGGCTCGGCGGCTTTTTCCGGCTCCTGCGTCTCTGCTTTCTTCGCAGCGGCAGCCTTCGCAGGCTTGCCCTTTGCTGTCGAGGCCGGGGCAGCGCCAGCCGTTCCCAGAGCAGCACCCCCCATCACCAGCAGGGCAACAAACGGTATTCTTTTCATCTGCTTCACTCTCTTTGCTTCCATTTATCGGACACTTTTCCTGACAATCATAGCGCCTTTCCCCTCCCTTTTACAGCCAGCAGAAAAATCAGGCCGCATCAACAGGTGTGCATTACTCCCGGCAAAAGCGCCTACTGGATCGGTAGTCTCAGCCGCCTCTGAGTTTCAGCAGCTCCTTTTTCGATTCCTCATGCCCCTGTGCCGCCGCTTTTTCAAACCACCGCACGGCTTCGGCATTGTCTTTCGGCAAGACCTCCCCGCTCAGGTAGCCCATGCCCATCATGTATTGGGATTCGGCCCAGCCTAATTCGGCTGCCTTGCGAAAGTTGCGTTCGGCCTCGACCAAGTCTACCTTGACACCCAAACCCAGGACGTAGAGGTGCCCTATGTTGTGATAGGCCAAGGCGTAATCCTGTGCCGCTGATTGACGATACCATTTCAATGCTTCAGCATAGTCCCGCTTGACGCCTTCTCCATCAACATACGCAAACCCCAGGTTATTTTGGGCTGTGGCATTTCCCTGTTGTGCTGCCTTGCGATACCACTTCACGGCCTCGGCATGATCCTGCCGTAAACCCAAACCATGGGTGCAGGCCCATCCCAGTTTGGTCTGGGCATTGGCATACCCTTTTTCGGCCGCCTTGCGGTACCATTTCACTGCTTCTTTCCGGTCGGCTTTGACGCCCACCCCTTTTTCATACATCAATCCCAGGTTGTACTGAGCCATGACCCAGCCCTGCTCAGCCGCGCGGCGGTACCACCTGGCGGCTTCGGCCTTGTCCTGTTTGACGCCCTGCCCCTCAAAATACATGTAGCCGACCTGGGCCTGTGCCCTGGCATTGCCTGCTTTTGCCGCTTTACTAAAGTGTTGAAAGGCTGTTTGATAGTCTCCTTCCTGATAGGAGGGGACGCCATCTTCAAAGGATGCGCTCCATGACAGGCTTGCTACGAATAGGCTGAGAATAAAAAGCACGCCTGGTATGATTTTCTGTCGTTTGCCTGAGTTGGTTCTCATAGGGGGACATTCAACGGATGGTTTAAGGGAATAAGCCAATTCTGCTACAGAAAAGGGGTCAGTTCGCCTTGAGGATTGCGAGCATTTTTTTTGCCTCTTCATGCCCTTGGGTGGAAGCAAGTTCAAGCCACCGGATAGCTTCGGCCTTGTCTTCCTTGGGTAGTGTCAGAAATTTTGTGTGTTGGTTAAAAAAACATTTTCAAA
>JAAZED010000161.1 GCA_012512465.1 Oxalobacter sp.
ACAATGAGTTCACCCTCACGTACTGGCACCATTTGTTTGGTTTCGCTGTAGTCAGCTGTTTTCACCACACGCTTGACGACACCATCCATCGGTGCAAGCACGGCTTTTTCCTGTTTCATGATGGAGATGTTAAACAGATCATCCCCTTTCTTCACGACCTGTCCCGGGCTGACATATGTCACCCACAGATCGCCATTGCTTGGTGCGGCCACGTGATAAGGGTTATCCGGATCGGCTTTGGAAATATTGCCCTTGCCACCTTCTCCGGCCTTGGCCACCTGTACTTCGGAACTCATGATTTCGGAATCAAGTACATAGCGGACAATGGACATGCCGTTTTCATCGGGGCTGCGGATACTCAGAAGTGACACATGATGCGGCTTGCCCTGGCTGTCCATAAAGTTCAGCTCATCACCCGGCTCCATGCCTTCAAACCAGACATCCAGCGGCAGGTTGTTCGGATTACCGTAGTTAAGGCGGAAATCGAACATCTTCAGGGCATCGGCAGGATGGTTGAGGTACAGCAGCAGCTCATCTTCAGTCGGCTCACGATGCAGATGTTCATGCAGTGCAGCGCGCTCTGCATCAAAATCTACCTCAGGCAGAGAATCAAGCGGTGAATGCTCAGTACGCTTGGCAATCATCTTTCTCCACTCTTCACCGAACGCGCTTTGATACACCCATTCAGCAGGGAATCCCAGTGGCAGCTTGCCATATTCACCCAGCAGCAAACCACGGAAGGCATCATTACAATCGCGATAGATCGTCAGGCGCGCTTCTTTCATCTCTGGAGAAATATCATCTTCGGCACGGCCTGCCACGTGCTCAAGCACTTCCAGCAGGCTCTGTACAGCCGCATCACCACCGCGCCGGTATGCACCGGTAACCGCAAGGAAAGCGGTATTCCAGGTGATCTGTGAGCCTGGTGTCACGTCATGATAGTGAACAATTTGTCTCGCACCGGCAAGGAAGCGCAGCATCTGGGGCAACAGGTGGATATACCCCTGATCAAGGGCGCCCTGTTGCGAAGATGAAGTCGCGCCACCCGGCATACCGTGGTGTACCACATCATAATCAATGCCCTGGAAGTAAGGCGCAGTATACCGATCATAGTAAGGCATGATCTGCTTGAGCACGAAGTTGCCTTCTCTCAGCATACGCTGGTTCAGATTGGTTTTCAGGCCCAGTTCTTCGAGGTAGGCCGCAGTGGAAAGGACTTCGCCCTGACCATACCAGCGCATGGCAGCGCCCATGGAAGTGTCAATAATATGGGCACCCGCTTTTGCAGCCTCAGCCACTGCAGGAATAAAGAGACCATCGGTGTAATGGCGATGATGGTGCAGCACCAGTTCCGGCCATTGTTTGCGCAGTGCCGTCACCAGATCGCGCATGAAATGGGGCGGGCAGTTACCGGCCATATCCTTCAGACCAAGGATGATATTTCTGGATGCTTCCTGCAGATCCACGCCGAGAATCTGGGCGGTCTGGTTCAGGATTTCCTCGGTCACGCCAAGGTAGTGATCCACCGTGAAGCCACGTCCGTAGCTCAGCGAAAGTGACGGTTCAAATACCACGCTCGGGGTATGCAGTATCACCTCAGCAAATGGCTTCATGTTTTCGATATGGTTCAGGAAGTCAAAGCTGCGGATGATATGGAAATCTTCACAAATCTTCTCTGCTGTTGCATGCATGAGATTACGAGGCTGCGGCCGGTAACCCAGTACGTTGGTGGAGCGGATGAGGATTTGCTTCATGGTTTTGGGTGCAACCCGGTTCATTTCCTTCGCTTCAATAAAAGGCGAAGTCATGTTAGCCATCAGGTTGACGTGAAAATGCGCACCACCGCCCGTTTCCAGGGAAAAGAAATCACAGTTGTCGAGGTAAGGAGCAACCAGCAGATCTTCGGCCAGACGGAAACGGTTGCCACTGTTGGACTGGGTATTGTCACGGGTGGTCGTGTCGGTAAAGTGCACATAGCCCGAATCCCGGATATAGGAAAGCAGCGCTTTTCTGTCGCCTCGGGGATACGGTGAAGGGGCATGACGGATCGAAGACGGGATCGATGGCAGAACCGGCTCAAACTTGGGCATGCGTGGTGTCTCACGCGTTCTGTACTGGCCAAGCTGGACAAACTGGTTGTAGCCCAGGGCGGAAATATCTGCAATCAGACGGGCCGTACGCTCGGACTCCCGCAAGGCGTCGGTATAGTCCATCAGATCGGGATGGGCGGCGATAAAACGGGTATCGCATTCACCTTGCCTGAACAATGGATTTTTGATGACTTCGCGATAAAAAGGAATGGTGGTTTTGACACCGGCGACCGTATATTCGCTAAGCGCCCTTTCCATAATACCCAGCACCTTGTCC
>JAAZED010000162.1 GCA_012512465.1 Oxalobacter sp.
GGCAGAAGGTGCCGGCCTCACCGTTGCAGAAGTCAATGACGCGATCAAGGTCGCTGACGTTATCATGATCCTGCTGCCGGATGAAAATATTGCCGATGTCTACAATGACAGTGTGGCGCCCCATGCCAAACAGGGTGCTGTTTTAGCATTTGCCCACGGCTTCAATGTCCACTACGGCCAGGTTATTCCCCGTCCGGACATGGATGTCATCATGATTGCGCCGAAAGCACCGGGGCACACGGTTCGCTCCACCTATACCCAGGGCGGCGGTGTCCCTCACCTCGTCGCGGTTTATCAGAACCGTTCCGGTGTTGCCCGCGATATCGCCCTCTCCTACGCCATGGCTAATGGCGGCGGCCGTGCCGGCATCATCGAAACCACCTTCAAGGAAGAAACGGAAACTGACCTCTTCGGTGAACAGGCCGTCCTGTGCGGCGGTGCCGTTGAGCTGGTCAAGGCCGGTTTTGAAACCCTTGTGGAAGCCGGCTATGCGCCTGAAATGGCCTATTTCGAGTGCCTGCATGAGTTGAAACTCATCGTTGACCTGATTTACGAAGGCGGTATTGCCAACATGAACTATTCCGTTTCCAACAATGCGGAATATGGCGAATATGTCACCGGCCCGAGAGTCATTACCGATGAAACCAAAAAAGCCATGCGTGAATGCCTGAAAGACATCCAGACCGGCGAATACGCCAAGAGCTTTATCCTGGAAAGCAAGGCCGGCGCGCCAACGCTTATTTCCCGTCGCCGACTGAATGCCGAGCACCCCATCGAAGTCGTCGGTGCGAGACTGCGTGGCATGATGCCATGGATCACCCAGAACAGGCTCGTTGACCAGAGCAAGAACTGATCCTGCCATATCAGATACAAAGCCCGGCTTCTGCCGGGCTTTTTTTGTGTTTTTCCCGACCACCCTTCTTTATGGGCACATCAGGCATTACAATGTATGTTTAGCCCAAGGCTCAGCCTAAACTCAACCATAACCAGAACACTCATCCATGGCGAAACCGTCATTCGATCAGGCGAAACACACGCCCATGATGCAGCAGTATCTGCGCATCAAATCCGAGCATGCGGACAAACTGCTGCTTTACCGCATGGGTGATTTTTATGAGCTTTTCTATGACGATGCCGTTCATGCCGCTCGCCTTTTAGGCATCACTCTTACCCAGCGCGGTTCGTCCGGCGGCAAGCCCATTCATATGGCGGGGGTACCCTTTCATTCCATTGAGCAGTATCTGGCCAGGCTGGTTGCTGCGGGTGAGTCTGTTGCCATCTGTGAACAGATCGGAGATCCGGCTGCCAGCAAGGGACCCGTTGAGCGCAAGGTCATGCGCATTGTCACACCGGGCACACTAACCGACGCGGGACTCCTTCCGGAAAAAGCCGACCGCCCCCTTTTGGCCCTGTCTGTCACACGGGAGCGGAAAAATCTGACCCTGGGGCTTGCCTGGCTTTCTCTTTCGGGCGGTATCATCCGGCTCCTGGAGATCGGGCTGGATGAAAAGCAGTTGCCCGCACGCCTCCTGCAGGAAACCGAACGCATCGGCCCGGCGGAAATCCTGCTGGCAGAAGGGGCCACCGAATGGCTTCCCGACGCCATACCGGGCCGTATGGTTACGCTCCCGGACTGGCACTTTGACAGTGACAGCGGGCAGAAATCCCTCCTGGTGCAATTGGGTGTCGCCACACTGGATGGCTATGGCGGCAGCGGATTGACTGCCGCCGCAGGGGCTGCAGGCGCCCTGCTCCGCTATGCGGCTTCCACCCAATCACAGGGATTGCAGCATATCAGGCAGCTTGTTGTGGAAACGGAAGGGGATTTTATCGGCATGGATGCCGCCACCCGGCGCAATCTGGAACTGACAGAACCCATTCGCGCCAGTGAAAACGGTGCCCTTTCCCCGACACTTTTTTCCGAACTGGACCACTGCTGCACGGCAATGGGCTCCCGGATGCTCAGGCACTGGCTGCATCACGCCAGCCGCAGCCAGCCGGTGGCACAATCCCGGCACTCGGCTATTTCTGCCCTCCTGGAAGCCAGTGTGACAGACGGACTGCGCAGCACCCTGTCCCATTTTCCGGATATTGAACGGATTGCCGCACGGATTGCGCTCCTGTCAGCGCGGCCCCGCGACCTGGCCGCCCTGCGGGATGGACTGAAACAGCTGCCGCATCTGCGCTCCTACCTGGCACAATGCGCCATGAATGATGGGGCGCCTCTCCTGTTGTCCATCCATGAAGCCCTGGCAACCCCAACCGAATGCCTTGATCTTCTGGAGCGCGCAATTGCAACGGAACCGGCAGCCCAGATCCGGGATGGCGGCGTCATCCAGCAGGGTTTCAGTGCCGAGCTCGACGAACTACGCGAACTGGCCGACAATGCCGGGCAATTCCTGATTGATCTGGAAACCCGTGAACGCGAACGAACCGGCATTGCCAACCTTCGTGTGGAATACAACCGCGTCCACGGCTTTTATATCGAGGTCACCCACGGGCAAACGGCAAAGGTACCGGATGACTACCGCCGCCGCCAGACACTCAAAAATGCGGAACGCTATATCACGCCGGAATTGAAAACCTTTGAGGACAAGGTGCTTTCCGCACGCGAGCGGGCACTGTCACTGGAAAAAACACTGTATGACAGGCTGCTGATTGATCTGGCACCTTTTATCGACCCCTTGCAGAAAATCGCACGGCAGGCCGCCCAGCTTGATACGCTGATTGCCCTGGCAACCCATGCGCAGCGCAACAACTGGTGCGCGCCGCAGCTCGTAACCGAACCCGGCATTCATATCATCCAGGGTCGCCACGCGGTGGTAGAGACCCGCATTGAACGCTTTATTGCCAACGATTGCGACCTGTCAGACACCCGCCGTTTTCTCCTGATTACCGGCCCCAATATGGGCGGGAAATCAACTTACATGCGGCAAACCGCCCTGATCGTGCTTCTGGCTTACGTGGGCA
>JAAZED010000163.1 GCA_012512465.1 Oxalobacter sp.
ATCCCCATCTCTGATGTCATGTCACGCAATCCAAGAACGATCGGCCCGGGGCAGCTCGCCGCAGAGGCCATCAGCATCATGGAACAACACCGGATCAATCAGTTGCTCGTAGCTGATACAGAAGGAAAACTGATTGGTGCCGTGCATATCCATGACCTTACCCAGGCCAAGGTGATCTGATGCCCGACAAACCATTTAGCAAAGCCCGCCAGGTCAGGCTGATGATATTTGATGTGGATGGCATACTGACCGACGGCAAGCTCGTCTTTGGTTCCGATGGTGAAGCACTCAAGATCTTTCATGTCCTGGACGGGCACGGTATCAAGCTTCTGCAACAATCCGGCATACAAACCGCTATTATCAGTGCTCGCAAATCCGATATGGTCATGCGCCGCGCTGAAGACCTGGGCATCGGACATGTCCAACTCGGCATACAGGACAAACTGTCGGCATTTACCATGCTGTTGAGCAAAACCGGCATGACAGCTGCTGATTGCGGCTATATTGGCGATGATGTCATTGACCTGCCCATCCTGACCCGTGCCGGTTTTTCTGCCAGCGTGCCAAACGGGCATATCGAGGTCCGTTCACGAGTGGATTATGTGACAGAAGCAACGGGTGGCAATGGTGCTGTTCGTGAAGTCTGTGACCTGATTTTGCAGGCGCAGGATAAATATGCTGCGCTGATGGAGTCTTATCTGAAATGAGTGCGCGTTCTGCACGCCGATTCCGGCTGACAGCGATTTTTGCTTTTGCCGCCGTACTGGCTGTCGGCAGTGCATGGGTCAATATGGTGCTGAAAAGAAGCTCAGCAGATGAAAAAGCGGGAGTGGTACGGGAAGATCCTGACTACTATATGGACAATTTCCGCCACTTCACCTTAAAGCTTACCGGTGAGGCAGACTTCGAACTTACCGGAAAGAAAATGACACACTACCCGGATAATGACAGTTATCTGATCAATTTCCCGGTCATGGAATCTCTTGATGAACGGCAGCGTCCGCAGGTCACTTATTCCGACTGGGCCTTTATTGAAGACGTAAACAGTAAAATCCACATGCATGAAAATGTGGTTGTTATCCGTCCGCCAACAGAGGATACGGAAGCTTTCCGGATGACCACCGAATATCTGCTGGTGCTGCCGGATGAAGACATCATGCGCACAGACAGGGAAGTCATCGCCTACCAGGGAAGCGCAACCATGACAGGAATCGGGATGGAATCCAATAATGCCACGCGCGAGCTCTTCCTGTTAAGCCGGGCAAAAGTTGTGTATCCGCCTGCTAACCAGAAAAAATAACCGGATGATCAGCCCATGCGACGCCTTTTCCTATTTTTAATCCTTGCCTTGAGTCTGCCGCTTTCCGTTTATGCGGAAAGAGCAGACAGAGACAAGCCAACTGAAATCGAAGCAGACCAGATGGTTGCCGATGATGTAAAGCAGGTAACGGTTTTTACCGGCAATGTCATCATGACGCAAGGATCCCGGGTTGCCAAAGCCGCCAAGGTTGTGCTTGTCCAGGATCCGCAGGGTTATCAGTACACAACGCTTTATGCCGGTCCGGGAGGACTGGCCTCACTGCGTGAAAAGCGGGATGGCGGCCCGAATCTGTGGACAGAAGGCTATGGTGAGCGAATTGAATATGATAACAAAACCGAGACCATCAAATTTTTTACCCGCGCCAACCTGAAACGCCTGGATGGAAAAACCCTAACAGATGATATCAAAGGGGAATACATTTCCTATGACAGCAAAAGCGAGTTTTACCGTGTACACAACACCTCGGATGGCAAGTCAGCGCCAGGAGCAGGACGCGTAAAGGCGGTCATCGAGCCACGTGAAAAGAAGGCACCATAAATGAATGTGAACAGGCTGGTTGTTCAGGGACTGCAAAAAACATACGGCAAGCGTACGGTTGTCCATGATGTCTCGCTGGAAGTCAAAAGCGGGGAGGTAGTGGGATTGCTCGGCCCCAATGGTGCCGGCAAAACCACATCGTTTTATATGATTGTCGGCCTGGTACCCTCTGATGCCGGCACGATCGACCTGGACGGGGAAGATATCTCTCACCTTCCCATTCACCGCAGAGCCGCGATGGGCCTTTCCTACCTGCCGCAGGAAGCTTCCGTTTTCCGCAAGCTGAATGTTCAAGACAATATTCGTGCCGTACTCGAACTCCAGCACAAGGATGGGCAACCACTTTCAAAATATGAAATAGAAACCCGGCTTGATGCGTTGCTGGCTGAACTCCAGATTGAAAAGCTGCGGGAAAACTCCGCCTCGTCCCTTTCCGGTGGCGAAAGACGCCGTGTTGAAATCGCCCGTGCTTTGGCAACAGACCCACAGTTCATTCTGCTGGATGAACCATTTGCCGGTATTGATCCGATTGCCGTCATTGAAATTCAGCGTATTGTGCGCTTTTTGAAAGAACGGGGAATCGGGGTGCTGATCACGGACCACAATGTGCGTGAAACGCTCGGTATCTGTGATCATGCCTACATCATCAATCAGGGCACCGTTTTAGCCAAGGGTCATCCAGAAGAAATCATCATGGATGAATCTGTCCGGCGGGTCTACCTGGGAGAAAACTTCCGGCTGTAAAGACAAGAGCGCATGAAACTGAAACAGCAATCCCGCCTTACACAGCAACTTGCGCTCACTCCCCGTCTACAGTACGCCATCCGGCTTTTACAGCTGTCAGCCACCAGCCTCAACCTGGAAATTGAAAAGGCGCTGGAAGA
>JAAZED010000012.1 GCA_012512465.1 Oxalobacter sp.
GCCATATTGGATTTAAAAACCGGATTCGGCTGGTTTTATATGTTGTTTTTAACATATATCGGCGCGCGTATTATCGGGCTCAACATGGCATTTCTCTCTCATCCCCTCATGAAAAATAACCGTTTCCCGGGTGAAGCTGCCGCCTTTCCCCTCGCTACATCGCTTTGCAGCCCTTGTTTTTAAAGGGGCAGGCCCAAATGTTTCCCAGCCGATAAGCCAGCGTTATCGCAGCTGTTTTTTGATTAAAAATTTTAATGATGCAATAAATAAAAAGAATTTTACTCTTGAAAAGGGGAGGGCTAAGCTGTGGATAGGCAGTATGTTTGCATGTGTGATTGATATAAACAATGGGATATTCGGGCATATTGTTTCAGGTTTTTCGCTTGTGACAAAAGCAACTTTTATCAGCATGAATGGTGATGTCTGTTGCGCTTAAAACACCTGGCTTTTTGTGATTTTATGTTTTTTTGATTTTTTCATTGAATTGTAAAAGGCTGAATGTTTTTTGTAATAAGCGGCTGAACATTGATCTTTTGTTTTATGAAAAGCGTTATCTGAGTTGATATAAATGTTTTATTCAGATTTACCCCTTTCACTTTTTTCAACTTACTTAAGAGAGTAATGCGATGAGTACTTCAGTGCCAACTCAGCCAGCAAAACCGGCAATTCCAGAAGGAAACCGCTGGTTTTACCTCATACTGGCTGTTTTATTAATGTGTATGATCTCTGGCGTCCAGTATGCGTGGACGTTATTTGCGCGACCGCTGACCGAAAACCTCGCGGTATCGCTGGCGGCTGTTCAGACCGCTTTCACCCTTTCACAGGTTATTCAGGCAGCTTCACAACCTGGCGGCGGGTTTTTTGTCGATAAATTCGGCCCGAAATGGACGTTGATGGTAGGTGGCCTGATGGTTCTTATCGGTTGGTCCAGCATGGGCCAGGCTGAGAGTATTCCGGTACTTTATGGCCTGTACATTCTTGCTGGTGCAGGTGTGGGTATTATTTACGGTATTGCCATCAATACAGCCAACCGCTGGTTCCCGGATAAACGGGGCCTGGCTTCAGGTTTCACCGCTGCTGGTTACGGCCTCGGTGTATTGCCATTCCTGCCGCTGATCAGCTCAATGCTGAAAACAGATGGTGTCGGCCCGGCTTTCATGTATACCGGTATTGTGATGGGCATCGTCATTATCCTGATTGCCTTCATTATCAAATTCCCGGGGCAGCAAAAAGGTGGTGTCAAGAAAGCGATTGTCGCAACGGAAAGAGACTTCAATTCAGGTGAAATGCTCCGTACCCCGCAATTCTGGGTACTGTGGACAGCCTTCTTCTCCGTTAACTTCGGTTTCCTTTTCCTGGTTGCCAACAGCGCGCCTTTTGGCCGAACCCTCGGCATTGCTGCAGGTACGATGGCTATTGCGATTACGATCCAGAACCTCTTTAATGGCGGCTGCCGTCCTTTCTGGGGCTTCCTTTCCGATAAAATCGGCCGCTATAAAGCGATGTCTATCATGTTCGGTGTCAATGCGATTGCGATGTTCTCCTTCGCGCATGTGTCGTCGATGGGCACGGCCTTCTTTATCGTGATGCTGGGTATTGCCTTCTTTACCTCAGGCGGCAGCTATGCGCTCTTCCCATCCACAAACAGTGATGTATTCGGTACCGCTTACTCGGCAAGGAACTACGGTTTCTTCTGGGCAGCAAAAGCAACCGCGTCCATCTTTGGTGGTGGCCTGGGCGCTGCAGTTGCAACGCAGTTTGGCTGGTCAACTGCCTTCGCGATTTCCGGTGCGACGGCAACACTTTCTTTCATCCTCGCGACTTTCGTGATGCCAAGAATGGGCCCACCGAAAAAACGTGGCATGAAAACGCTTGAAACCAAGCCCGCTGTGGCTCCGGCAAACTGATATATCCCTTACCTATCAGGAAAGCAGCGCTGACTCTCCCTTAAAAAGGAGAGTCAGCGTTTTCAAAAAGGCCATCTTGGCAACAGGCCTGCAAAATATAAGATGCCGTGCTGCTGATATCGTGGTTGTCCATAAAATCTTCCGAATTTTTGAGACAACGTGATGTCGCGCTGTTGCTGATGATGAAATGCAAATAATCAAATCGATCGTTTGACGATTCTGAACTGGAGACGAACACCATGTTTACCAAAATTATGATTCCCACGGATGGTTCTGTTCTTGGCGATATTGCCGCAGCGGAAGGCATCAGGACCGCAGCAAAGTTGGGTGCTGAAGTTTTCTTTATCCACGTCGCACGTGAGTATGAAAAGTCCGGCCTGGGCAAGTCCATTTCAAAAGCAGATTATGAGGCCGCTGTGAAGGTCGCCGGTGAAAAAATCCTCCACCCGCTCGAGTTGTTTGCCTCGGAAATGGGGGTAAAGCACAAGAGCATTCTGGGGATTGCCAACCATATTGCCCTGGCTATTGTTCGAGAAGCCAGGGAATATGGATGCGACATGATTTTTATCGGGTCAAATGGCTGTGCGGGCTGGGATCATGTCTTGATGGGCAGTGTATCCAACAAGGTTCTTGCCAGTGCGGAGATCCCTGTTCTGGTCTATCGCTTAAGGGAAGATGAGCTTCCCGATGACTCACCGAATTATCACGAGTCAGCCGTATTTGTATTCCCGCCTGCCTGAGTTTTCAAAGCGATTTCCGGCTGATGGGCACTTTACAGCAGAAAGGTCCGTGCAGCATTAGCGCCCTCATTTCCGGTAAGAGTGAGGGCGTTTTCATATCAGGTTGTTATTGTGGTTCCTGCACGGTGATGCCGTACCAGTTGGTCTTTTAAAGTGAGGTTTACAGTGGATACAGAACTGATCAGAACGACAGCAGTTTTTCTGGGTGGCGTATGTGGATTCGTTTTCCTCGGATTATGGATCCGGAAAAGCGGCTTGTTTTATCGAAAATTGCGTGTAAGGATCGACAAGGCTTCTGTCAGAGCAGTTGATGCCATAACGTTTGATTTTCAGATTGACCTGGACATTGATACCAAAGGGGAAGATATCTGCTTCAAGGAAGTGGTCATTGCGCATCGTGTCTGGCCGATACATTCAGACAGGGACATCACTACCTGTCCCATCAGCCGATTCATCCATCATCCGGGCTATTGCATTCTGGATGAGAAAGCAGAGACATTTCCAGAAAAGACAAACACGTTGTCAGCACATGCGTTTGATACCGCTGGCATGAAACTCTCGGCCGGAAAATACCGATGTGTTTCCATGATTGAGCGAATTATGCTTGTGCGTCCGGATGATGGCAATGACTGTGTATGGCCCACAGATGGATGGACGCTTACGGTTCGGACCGCTGTCAGAAAGATTGAGATTCCTTTTTGCTTTATGGTGCATGGATCAAACCGTATCCCGGTGTTTTGCAGGGACTATGTTGCGCCCCCAGTGCCGTTTGTCTGCGGATAGTTCATGGCGTGAAGTACGCGGTATGTGTTCTGGCC
>JAAZED010000164.1 GCA_012512465.1 Oxalobacter sp.
AGACACACTATCAAGACCTCCCACCGCCATGAAGCCTGTTCGTCTTCCGGCTTCAGCAACGCTGACGCTGCCGCGCTGGGGGCTGATACTGTTGTGCCTGCTTTATATCCTCCCGGGTCTTTTTGGCCGTGACCCCTGGAAAAACATTGATGCCGCCAACTTCGGTGTCATGTGGACCATGGCCAAGGGAACATTCAATGACTGGCTGTACCCGAATATAGCCGGACAGGCCATGTCGCGCTACGGTCCCATGACATTCTGGGCCGGTGCCATCTTTATCAAGGTTTTTGGCTGGTTAACCGGTGCCGTAACGGCAGCCAGAATGGCGACTCTTTTCTTTTTTTCACTGGCTGCCTATTCGGTCTGGCAAACGGCTTTTCTGCTGGGCCGCCGCACCGAAGCGCAACCCATGCGGCTTGCCTTTGGCGGCCACCCTGAACCCGATGATTATGGCAGGGTACTTGCTGACGGCACGTTACTGATTTACCTCGGCTGCCTGGGCCTGATCATGTTCAGCCATGAAACCAGTGTCAATGCGCTTTACGTGGCCCTGATCGCCTTCACCCTCTTCAGAAGTACCTGTTACGTCACCAGACCCGGAATAAAAAATGCGGTTCTCCTGGGATTTTCACTGGGCTGTCTTGCCCTGACAAATGGGCTGATTACCCCCGCGGCGCTCTATCTTGGCTTTATTGCCACCGTATTTTTCTTGCCGGGACTCCGTTCACGCACACTATCGCATCTGTTGATCGCGCTTGTGGTCACGCTGGCCCTGATTTTTTCCTGGGCAATTGTTTCACAGGCCATCCATCCCTACAACGGCTCCCCGGTGAATCTCTGGATGCAATGGAATATCGAACAGATAAGCCCTCCCGATCTGCATTCCAGCAGTTATGTTTTCCGGTACGCGCTTTGGGGATTCTGGCCGGCATGGCCTTATGCCTGCTGGGCGGTATATGCCTGGCGCCGCCAGTTGCGTGAACCGCACGTGATGCTTCCCCTCCTCTTTGCGCTTATCTTCTTTTTGCTGGCTGTCCTGAATTTCCAGAAGGAAGAAACGCTCATGCTGGCCATGTTTCCGCCACTGGCAATTCTTGCCGCTTTTGGCCTGCCCACCATGAAGCGTGGCGCAATCAATGCCGTGGACTGGTTCTCCGTCATGAGTTTTACACTTGTCGCTGCGGTCATCTGGGTATGCTGGATCGCCGCACAAACCGGCTGGCCACCAAAAATTGCACGCAATGCCCTGAAACTGGCACCAGGTTTTGTGCCGGAATTCAATATCCTGGCGCTCCTGATCGCGACACTTGTCACCATCAGCTGGTTTGCCCTTGTTTACTGGCGGTTGTCCAGACAGCCTTCTGTGCTCTGGCGCGCTGTTGTCCTCTCTTCCGGCGGCGTTATCCTGTGCTGGCTGCTTTTGGCCACACTCTGGCTGCCGTGGATCAACTATAACAAGAGCTATGCGCCTGTGGCAGCCGAACTGGCGGAAAACATTCCGGACAAGCATATCTGTGTTGATACCAACGTCGGCTGGGCACAGCGTGCCTCCTTTGCCTATTTTGGCGATATCCGTTTCTCGGGATTTCATGAGGATACCTGCGGCTATCTCCTGCTGCAGGATACCACGCCAAAACGCAACCGACCGCCTTCGCCGGAGTTCATGAATGGCATGAGGCTGCTGTGGGAAGGAAACAGGCCAAGCGACCGCACCGAACGCTTCCGCCTGTACCAGTACCAGCAGCACAAATGAAAAATGTTCAGCTTGCATCGAAAAACCTGACTGTCAGTGTCGCCAGCCTCGCCTGGCCCATCCTCATCGCGCAACTGGCCGGTATCGCCAACCCTGTTCTTGATACCATCATGGTCGCCCGCTTTTCAGCAACCGACCTGGCAGCACTGGCAATCGGCACTTCCATTTATGTCAGTGTCATTGTTGCGCTCAATGGCGTCATGCAGTCGCTGACACCTACTTTCGGGCAGATGTATGGCGCCGGCCAGTTCAGGGAAATTGGCCGGGAAGTCAAGCAGGGGGTCTGGCTGGCCATTTTTCTTTCCTTTATTGGCTCACTCATTCTCTTTTTTCCGACACCGCTGCTTTCCATTGCCAGGGCGCGACCTGAACTGGCAGAAAAAGCGACGCTTTACCTGCGCATCCTGGCATTTTCCCTGCCAGCCACCCTCAATTTTCTCGTTTACATTACGCTCAATAACGCCATTGCACGCCCCAAAATGGTCATGGCAATTCAGGTATGCGGCCTCTTTCTCAAGGTCCCGTTAAATACCCTCTTTATTTTCGGTGGACTGGGCCTGCCTGCCATGGGCGGACCAGGATGCGCACTGGCGACACTGTGCCTGACCTGGTTCATGCTGATAACCGGCTGGCTTATTCTCAAACTGAATCCCTTCTACCGCTTCCTGCATCTCTTTGGTACCGGCATTGCCCTTCCCGACTGGCGTTCATTAAAAGAATTGCTCAGGCTGGGATTACCCCTGGGGCTGAATTACTTTATTGAAGTCACTTCGTTTACTTTTATGGCACTCTTTATCGCCCGTATAGGAGAAGATGTCGTTGCTGGGCATCAGATTGTTGCCAATTTTTCCTCCGTTCTTTACATGCTGCCGCTGGCAACCGCCAATGCCACCAGCACCCTGGTCGCACAATCCATCGGCGCGGGCAATCTTCTCCTGGCCAGAAAAATTGCCTTTTCGGGCCAGCGCCTGGCAGGCTGTATCGCCATTTTTGTCGGCACCAATGTCTGGTTCTTTAAAGACTTTATTATCGGGACCTATACGTCCAACCCGGTCATCGCAAAAAACGCCCTGCCGCTCATCCTGTTTGTCTGCTGCTACCAGTTTTTTGACGCAATACAGGTCACTGCCGCCCATATCCTTCGGGCATACAAAGTCGTGCTTGCCCCCACCCTGCTTTATTTCATGACGCTGTGGTGCGCCGGTCTGGGTGGCGGCTACCTCCTTGCCTTTAATATTTTCGGGCTTGATCTGCCCTCCCGCATCACCAATGCAGCCGGCTTCTGGTTCAGCAATGGGGTCAGTCTCGTCTTTTTGGCAACGTTTCTTTTTATCCTGCTGAAAAGGGTGGAAAAACAGGCTGCCGGCAATATTGCCTGAATCTCTCCTGAGTACCCCAGCGCAATTGTTTTTCATGATCTCCCGCATGAAAAACCCATAAAAAGCATACCAAAATGGTATTCTCTGAATCAGCAGGATACCTGAGGAACCGCTGATTAATGTGTTTTGGGAGATGAAGTACAAGGCAAACGGAGCGCAGCAAGCGCGGCATATCTCGGGATAGACAAGCTTGCGAGCAGCGAAGAGCGCAGCAATTCGCTCACAAGGCACATTAATCAGCGGTCCCTGAGACTTTTCCGCGCAAACCGGTGTACCCATGAAAAACATCAGACTGACGTCCAGTAACCCGACCCTGAGTATCGCCAGTCTTGCCGTGCCCATCCTCATCGGCCTTCTTGCTGCGGTTGGCAATCCGGTTCTTGATACCATCATGGTTGCCCGCTTTTCATCAACCGACCTGGCCGCCCTGGCTGTCGGTGCCTCGATCTATGTCAGCATTTTTGTTCCGCTTGCCGGCATGATGTCATCACTTACTCCCACATTCGGCCATTTTTATGGTGCCGGCAATTTCAGAGAAATGCGTGATACCGTCAAGCAAGGCATCTGGCTTGCACTTTTTATTGCCGCTGTCGGATCCACCCTGCTTTCTTTTCCGGGCGCGCTGCTTTCTTTGGCCAAGGCTCCCCCTGAGTTGGTAGAAAAAGCCACGCTGTATCTGCGTGTTCTGGCATTTTCACTACCTGCCTCCATGTGTTTTTTCGTTTACAGCACACTGAATAATGCCATCGCACGCCCTAAAATGGTCATGGCAATACAGGTAAGCGGCCTGCTTCTCAAAATTCCGCTCAATATTGTTTTTATCTTTGGCTGGTTTGGCATACCTGCCTTTGGTGGACCAGGATGCGCCATGGCAACCGGACTACTGGCCTGGTTTATGCTGGCAGCCGCTATCGCCATCCTCCGCTTGGACTCTTTTTACAGCTTTTTACATCTGTTCGGCAGTGGCTTTGTCTGGCCGCGCTGGCATATGCTTAAAGAGCTTCTCAAGCTGGGTATTCCGATGGGCATGAACTCATTTATCGAGATAACGTCCTTCACATTCATGGCCCTTTTCATTGCCCGTATTGGCGTCGATATTGTCGCAGGCCATCAGATCGTCGCCAATATTTCCACCGTACTCTATATGCTGCCTCTGGCAACTGCCAATGCCACCAGCGCACTGGTCGCACAATGCCTTGGTGCAAAGCGGCTTCCGCTGGCAAGACAAATCGCCTTTTCCGGACAACGCCTTGCTGTGTGCATTGCCATAGTGATTGCCATTTCTTCGTGGTTTCTTCGGCATCAGATCATCGGCGCTTACACATCCAATGAAAGCATTGTTACCACGGCGTTGCCGCTGATTACCTTTGTTTGTTGCTATCAGTTCTTTTTCGCTTTTCAAATTACTTCCGGCTATATTCTGAGGGCCTATAAAGTTGTACTGGCGCCAACCCTGCTGTATTTTCTGACCTTCTGGTGCGTCGGACTGGGTGGAGGCTACATACTGGCATTCGATGTATTTCACCTTCAGCCGCCGGCCAGGATCACAGGAGCTGGCGGATTCTGGTTCGCCTACAGCATTAGCGTTGTACTGCAATCCATGAGCCTGATGACACTGCTCAAAACCATTCAACGGCGCACCGAAAAAAAAGCCGCTGAAGCGGCTGAAACGTCCTGAAGAAAATCATTGCAGAATCAGGCCTTTCTGTTGTTAGAATAGAAAAACGGCTGCAAAAACGCAATGTCATCATCAACAAGGGAGGAACGTATGAGCAACGATATCATCTGCCTGGGCAAATCCACGCTTGATCTTATCTGGCCTGTCGAATCCCTGCCGGGAAAAGGCGGTAAATTCATTGCTCGTGACTTTATCCAACTGGGCGGCGGCATGGCTGCCACTGCTGCGGTTGCCGTATCACGTCTCGGCCGGAAAGTCGCCTTTTACGGACGGGCCGGAGATGACGCCGCCGGCCATGCCATGCTGGATGAACTGGCTGGCTATGGTGTGGATGTTTCCCAATTTCGCCTTTTCCCCAATGCACGCTCTTCTGTTTCCGGCATTCTGGTTGATAAGGAAGGCGAGCGAGCCATTGCCAATTTTCGCGGCGCTGACATCCCTGATGAAGCGCACTGGCTTGATCTCGATGATGTGGCACAAACCCATGCCGTACTTGTCGATGTCCGCTGGAAAGAAGGTGCAGTCAGCATTTGCGCCAAGGCACGCGCACATGGTATCCCTACCATTTTAGATGGGGAAATTGCCGATCTGGACATCTATGATGCCCTCCTGCCCCTGGTTGACCATGCGATCTTTTCCCTTCCGGGGTTACGTTCATATGGTGGCGCCGTTACCAACCATCTTCAGATTCTCCAGAAAGTACGCGAACAGGGCTGCAAGGTGGCTGCCGTTACCATGGGAGCACAGGGCTGCCTCTGGATAGACGACAACGGGGTTCAGCATCAGGCGGCCTTCGGTGTGAATGTGGTCGACACAACCGGTGCAGGCGATGTCTTTCACGGCGCTTATGCTGTCGCGCTGGCAGAAGGTAAAAATACCGTTGAAGCCATGCGCTTTGCCAGTGGTGTTGCGGCACTCAAATGCACCCACTACGGTGGCCGGGCCGGCATCCCGGATCGGGAGGAAGTCGATGCTTTCCTGGCAGAACAGTTTTGTTAGTTGAAACATGACCGGATCGCTTCGCCTGTTTTTTGCCCTGTGGCCGGATGAGTCAACACGAAAAGCGCTGTCAGCATGGCAATCAGCCGTTTCAGGAAGAAAAGTGCCTCCGGAAAATCTGCACATCACTCTGGCCTTTCTGGGAGAACAACCTGCCAGCGCTGTACCTGAACTGTCCCGGATTCTTGAACAGGTCTCTTCTGATGCCATCGGCCTGAAACTGGACAGGATGGGGTACTTTTCACACAGCCGGATCAGTTGGGCGGGAATGAGGGCTATCCCGCCTGAACTCACACAGCTTTATAAAGGGCTTGTCGCCGTACTCGCAGAAAAATCCATTTCCTATGACAGGCGAAACCGTTTCAAACCGCATATTACGCTGGCGCGCCATTCCAGCCGGACAGAAACAGCCGGTTTAAAACCCATCACATGGCATGCCAATCATCTTGTTCTGGTGGAATCCCGCATCAGGCAGGATAAAAAAGGAAGTCATCCCCAATACATCCCGGTTGCAGAACGTATGCTGGGCAATTAACCCACTCCATCATTCTCTTCTTTCCTGTTTGCGTTTTCAGCCAGCCGCCGCAAAACAACAGATGCCGCCACCATGCCAAAAGATGCGGTAACGGTGACAGATGTGCCAAAACGCAATGAATCTGTTTCAGCAGGCGCCCTCTCTTCCAGTATATCGGGCAATGCTTTACTCACGCCCTCCGGGTATCGCAGTGGCTCAGTTGAATAAACAGCATCGATGCCGAAAGGACGGAGCCCGCGGGGGAAACCGTATTTCTGCCTCAGACGTTTTCTGACACGGGCCAAAAGCGGTTCCTGCTCCGTCCGGCACAAGTCACAAACGGCAATTTGTGTCGGATCCGTCTGCCCGCCCGCACCGCCGACTGTCACCAGGGGAATCCCATTTTCGCGACACCAGGCAATCAATGCTGTTTTGGCAAACATATCATCGATGGCATCAATCACATAATCAAACGCCTGATTGCCCAAAAGCGTTTGCGGATTTTCCAGCGTCACCTTTTCTGCCACTTCCCGTACCCTGCAGGCGGCATTGATCTGCCTGATACGCTCGGCCAGCACACTGATCTTGCTTTTGCCCATCGTATTCTGTAGCGCCTGGATTTGCCGGTTTTTGTTGGAAGGCGCGACACGGTCCGGATCAATCAGGGTCAGATTACCAATACCGCTCCGTGCCAGCGCCTCAACTGCCCAGGAACCAACCCCGCCAACACCGATAATGCAAACATGGGCCTTCTGAAAGCAATCGAATGCTGCTTCTCCATATAAATGCCGGACACCCTCAAAGCAAATGCGTGGTTCAAGTGCCTCTTCCCGGTCATGTGCTGTCTTTTCTGCTGATTTATTCATCGCGCAATTTTAACCAAACCTTTCCAAAAAGCCTATCCAGTTCATCCACACCGTTTTCATCAAAAAACCGGCGGTTAATCATTATCTGTAATCGACACCCTGAAAAAGTTGAGGTAAGATTGTTAATAATATTTTGGCAACGCAGTAACTGGCCTTACTTTTTCCAGGTTCTGTTTATCTTGGAATATTTCTCATCATAGGTGATATGAGAGCAATGTTTCCTCAGCTGAAAAGTTATCCTGCCGGGATGATTCCCATCTCACTGGCGAGTCTGGCGCTTTTTCATGCCAAAAAGGCCTCCCCCCGTTTTCTGCGCAATATTCCTCGACAAGACATTCCTCCACAGCGAACAGCCGCTTTTTTCAGTGCGCTTGCCCTGCTGTGGAAATGTTGAACTGAACCCTGCATCCAGCCTGTTTGCTGACAGGAAATCAAACAACTATCGGCATAAAAGGAAATAAATGACATTCAAAAAACAAAAACATATCCATTCAATCTGATAAACACTGTTGTTTCAGATCACACCATTGAATAGGAGGAAGTATTGTGTTCTGGGAAAAAAAACTAGAAAACTGGGTTACCAATTTCAAAAAGGAATCCAGCATGCCGCTCCGCGTCGAAATGTGGAACGGAAATACCTACGATTTTTGCGATGGTGCGCCTGCCGTTACCATCCGTGTTCCGGCGCTGGAGTCACTGCATTACCTGATCAAACCATCATTGGATAATCTTGGCACTGCTTATGTCGAAGGCAAGCTCCATATTGAGGGCAAACTGACCGACATGATTGATATCGCCAATAGAATGGCTTCCGGATTTCACGATACCGTATCAGATAGCGCCGCCAAGTTCAGAAGATTCTTTGGTGGTTTCCACAGCCGTAAAGTCGACAGGGAATCCATCGGTTATCACTATGATGTCTCAAACGAGTTTTACCAGCAATGGCTTGACCCGCGCATGGTGTATTCCTGTGCCTACTTTGAAAACGGGGATGAAGACCTTGCGACCGCTCAGGTAAGTAAACTCGATCACATCCTGACCAAGATACGCGTTCAACCGGGCAACCGGCTGCTTGATATCGGCTGCGGATGGGGTGGACTTGTCATGCGCGCTGCTGAAAAATTCGGCGCAAAATGCGTTGGCATCACACTCTCTGAAAATCAGTACAATCTGGCACGGGAAAGGGTAAAAGAGGCCGGCCTGGAAAAACAGGTCGAAATCCGCATGCAGGACTATCGTGATGTCAAGGAAAGATTCGACCGCGTCACCAGTGTCGGTATGTTTGAACACGTTGGCCTGCGTTATCTCGAAAGCTATTTCAAAATTATGCACGATCTGCTGGAAGATGATGGTATCGCAATGAATCACGGCATTACCTCCTGTGATCCTGACAGCAATGAGACACCATTCGGCGGTGGGGAATTCATCGAAAAATATGTGTTCCCCAATGGGGAGCTTCCCCATATCAGCATGGTGCTGAAAACCATGCAGGAAGCCGGCCTCGAGTCTCACGATATCGAAAACCTCCGCCACCACTATGCCCGCACCTGCGGCATATGGGCGGAAAACTTTGAAAACAATACCGAAGCCATCAAAAAAATCGTTGATGACAAGCGTTATCGCATCTGGCGTGTTTATCTCGCAGGGTGTTCATACGCCTTCTCTGCTGACCGGATAGCCCTTTTTCAGGTGCTTTGCACCCGATCAGGAAAAATGAATCCGATCCTGCCCTGGTCAAGGCGTTACATGTATGAAAATTGACCGGGATTTCTAATGTCAGCCTTAATCGCCCGGTATTTTACCGGGCGATTTTCTTCAGGCCTTGAGGCGCTCTGAAAACAGACGGCGGAACTGAGAGACTTTCGGCTCTATGACAAAAATACAATAGCCCTGCTCGGGATTATCCTTGTAAAAATTCTGGTGATAATCCTCGGCAGGGTAAAATTTCGTGAAAGCCTCCACCTGCGTCACGATGGGAGAAGACCAGACACCGGCCATCTCCGACATGACTTCATGCACTATCCGCTCCTGCTCGGGCGTATGGTAAAAAACAGCCGAGCGGTATTGCGGCCCGATATCATTTCCCTGACGGTTTGGCGTGGTTGGATCATGCATCATGAAAAATATCCGGAGAATATCGCCATAAGCGATCACATCCGGGTCAAATGTGATATTCACCACTTCAGCATGCCCTGTTGTCCCCTGCGAAACCGTCTCATAGGTCGGGTTATCAACATGTCCACCGGTATATCCCGATACAACAGACTCTACGCCTTTCATGTCCTGGAAAACGGCTTCGAGACACCAGAAACAGCCTCCACCAAGCGTTGCAATTTCTGTAGCCATCATTTTCTCCTTCTCAAGCTTTTTCTTTACTTTATCCTAAAGTGGAAAAACCTGCCTGATGCAGGACAGATTAGGTTTTCCTTCTGCTTTTGGTCAAAAAATGCTTTCGGGAAAACATTCCCCGGACAAGTTGACGAACACAGCAAAATACATAAGAATGAATTTGCAGTACACGTGGATCATTGTGGAAAACTGTTCTTGTTTCGCGCTGATCTGATATTTCACTATCATCGTTTTTTCAGGGGAATACCATGTTTAAAAAAATACTAATACCAACCGATGGTTCACCTCTTTCAAACCAGGCTGCGCTTGAAGGCATCACCCTGGCCAAACAGATCGGCGCAGAAATTGTGTGCATTTACGTGGCACGTGAACGTCAGAATCCAGCATTCGATTTTTCGGATGTTCCGATAAAAAACCAGATTTCACCTGAGGAATATGAAGCGGCTGTTGCTACAGCAGGCAACGCGCTGATGCTTCCGCTTCGCGAGGCGGCTGAAAAGGAGGGTGTCAAATTTACCAAGCTGATTGAAATTTCCAATACAGCAGCCAACACGATTGTCCAGACAGCAGAAGAAAACGGCTGCGACATGATCTTTATGGGCTCTCAGGGCTCGGCCGGGTGGGCCAGCATGCTGTTGGGCAGTGTCGCCGCCAAGGTGGTTGCTCTGAGCCAGATGCCGGTAACCGTATACAAGGTCAAAAAGGCACAGGTTCCTGCCAAAGCAAAAATCAATATTGGTGTTCTGCCGATATAAGCCAAAACAAAACTGCCGGTACAATTACCGGCAGTTTTTTATCAGGCCTACGTCTTTCATCCCAACAGCTTTTCCAGCATATCCTTTGTATCATGCGCAGCACGGCGCAACCTGTCATTCACGCCATCCCATGTCGTATCTTCCGGCGGACGTTCCACCATAATCACATCAACGCCCGCTTCGTCCAGCCTGCGCAGGCAGGCATACAGTTCATGCGAATACGCCTCTACGGATAACGGCATCACTATCCTGGTGAAAAGGTGCTCCTTCGATACATCCGGCAATGATGAATAATGCATGACAGCGGCAGGTATTCCCTTTTTCTTCAACGTGGAAAAGACCTCTGC
>JAAZED010000013.1 GCA_012512465.1 Oxalobacter sp.
CCGGATGTTTGCCCTTATGCCGCATGATGGGCGATTAAATCAGCGGTTCCTTATGAATTTATTTGCAAAATCTGGACAACTCAGCCACATCGTTTTACTCTAAACCCTATCCATCAAATGCCCGGACTAAACATCTAGTTGAGCTTCGATTGCCTGAAGGGGAAATACTTGTTTTTGGTGTCCCCCATCAGATTTCGCAGTTCCCGTATGCTGATATCCGTCTCTTCATGGATTTTCAGCAGCAAAGAGGCACTGATTCGTGCCTTGGCATTCCTGATCTTGCTGATCACGCTGGGGTTGATCTCCAGGATACGGGCAAGTTCCGCATCGGTTTTCAGGTTCTGGCGCAAAAGCAGTGTATCCAGAAGACGATTGGGGTCATATCCTTTCCTGGACGCGCCAAGCCTGGTGTTCTCCCGCTTCATAATATTTCCTCCGAGCAATATTTTCACTCACAGTATACACAAAAATATTTCCCAGTGGAAATATTTTTTGTTGTCGATACATGCAGTATACCCGGCGTCTGTCGTGGTTTTCAAAACCCCATATTGATAATGATGGTATCGGTGTAGGTGCCGGCAGGGGGTGTCGTCCCGGGCAGGATTTTTGCAGTGTAGACAAATCCCTGGCTGGTGGTGCCTGTTCCGCTTCCCGGATTGACATCGGCTGCTGCGGATGAACGGGTTTGTCCGCTTCCTGATCCCCATCGGGTGTTGCCCGATGAGCCCTGATAGATTTCGTAACTCAGGTATTGGGAACCATTCGCTAGCCGCCGCTGGCCGCTTAGGGCATTGTTGCCGTCGCTCAGCCCAATGGTATAAACCGTTCCTTTTGTGCATTGGGCATTAATTGTCTGCGTGACGGACGAAAATGCGTTTACCAGAGGTGCCGAGCCAAAATTGATATCCGGCGCTGAAATCACACAGTCGTTAGTGACGTCAAGAGAAAGGTTGATCGACTGACAGACAGACCAGTTCCATTGTATGGTGATGGTGCCTGTATAGGTTCCCTTGCTCAGATTGAGTGTGCCTGTGGTGGTTCTGAAATACATTGGCAGTGGCGCATTATTGCTGCCAATCAGTCCAAGCAGGTTAAGCAGGGATGAATTGAAATAATTAATGGGTGTGCCGGGGGTGATCTGGAAGGTATAGCCTGAGTCGACAAAAATCTGGTAAGGAATGGCATCGCCATTGGCATTGACCAGGGTGGAATTGTTTGTTGTTGAGATAAGCGCTCTGATATATCCATCCGTTCCCAAAGCGGTAAGAAGCGATCCCCCGCATATAAGCCCGGCATTTGTGACAGATGTTTTTTGCTGGCTGTTGCTAATGGTAATGGATGTAACCTGGCCATAGAAAGCGGACGAACTGGCGGTAGACGCCTGACAGGCGGCGGCGTGGAGGGCGCCGGGAAGAAAAAGAAACACGATAACCAGAATCCATCGGCCAAAAATCGTATGCAAAAGGGAAAACCTGGCAAGCGGCGCCTGGCTGTTAATCGAAACGCGAAGGGAATGCTTGGGTCGGTTCATGTCATTATTCGGGAAAACAGGTTAATGGTCCGATCAGATGAGCCTGCCTGTTTTGCGCTTGATCAGAAAAAAACACTTCTGTCTGGCAGGACTTTCCATTGGGAAGGCGGATATTCAGTCGGCTGTCTTTTGGGATATCCTCAAAATAGGCCAGCCCATCCATGCCGACATACGACATTTCACCCGATAATAGGAACGCCTGGGAACCCACGGGCAGGTGCTGTCCAAAAGGGTCCACCAGCCGTATCATGGCCGGGGTCGTCTGTCGCATGGGGAATCGCAGGACATGACCGCCTCCGGATCTGACCGCTATCCGCTGTTCAATTTCATCCACTTTCATGTTGAGCGGCAGGTCAAGCGGGTCAATCTGGTATTTTGCGTTGTAATAAGCCGGAACAGTAGGAATCATCAGGTGCCCGTCTGTGTCAGTTTTTCCCACCAGGCTGTTTTCAAAAAGAACTGGTACATCAGCGACACCATCAGTGGAAACAAGGACAAAGGCATCGTAAATCTGGTTGCTGGGGAAAAAATTACCATTCATGAATACCAGTGAGCCACTTGCATTTGCCCAGTAGTTTTCAGCGTTTTTGGGACCGTAAATACCGCCGCTTAACTGGATGACATCCGTGCGCCAGGTCAGGTCGGCCTGGACGATCCGGTTATCTTCCTGTGAGTTGATATGCCGGTAACCCAGATTCCACCCAAAACCACCATTACTCGGAACGGTACGGGTGTAATCAATGCGCTGGGAATACGTCTTGCTTTCATCGCGCTCAAGCGACATGGACAGGTTTTCCCTGCCGGTTTTGCCGAGCGGGATGATCCACTGGATAAAACCCGCCCAGTCATTGCTCTGGTTGGATTTGCTGGCAGACAGATAAAAAATGCCAAGATTGCGGGGAGAATAACTCCATGTCACATTGCAGGTTCTGAACGTGTCTCCATCGTGGTTTTTGAATGCAAAATGCCCCATGCTCAGATTGCCGAATTTCCCCAGGGGGATGCCTGCTGTCAGTTGAAATGTTTCACGTTGTGATGGCTCATACAGGTCAAGATTTGCCAGATCTCGGTAACCCCGGTCATATCTGGCATACTGTGCCGCCAGATTGAAGTGCCTGGAATTGTATTGATAGCCAAGGGTTGACTGCCCTCCCCTTTTTTTTTCCATGCTGCTGCGGCTGTAGGAAAGGCTGGTGACTCCAAAAGTGCCCATGCGGAAAGTGGTACCCACTCCGCCCATCTTCAGTTCACGCGTCCCTTCAGCATGAGATTCGAGCGTGATGCTGTCTGTAAGGCCGTACCGAAAACTGCCGCTTGCGGCAAAATCAGCATAGCTGAAGCTTTCTATGCCATATTGTCTTCGAAGGGCGCCGGCATTGACGGCATAATCTGTCAGTCCCTTTCTTAAAAGCTCATTGGTGACATAAAAAGGAACCGTTGTGGAAACCTGCCTTCCCAGCGCATCTGTGGTGACGACAACGGCTTCTCCTGCGCCATTGATAAAAGGTGTATTGATGATAGTAAAAGGCCCGGGATCGATGTGCTCGCTCTGGACGCGGCTTCCCTGGATATACAGGTCGATTGCAGTCGGCACGGATGTACTGCCCGAAAACTGTGGCAACGGATAGGTAATCACGTCAGGGCGCACGCTGAAATTGCGGGATATCTGGAAACCGCCAATGCGGACCGGACTGTTCCAGGAAAGGGTGCGCGTCACCACGTCACCTGCCTCAAAGGTCAGTATCCTGTCTTCATTTGAGTTTTGCCATCGTGTGTCGTAGCGGATATAACCCTCTTGGTCATGGTTTCTTCCCCTGAATGCGCGCCGATAAATGCCCGAGTGGCTTAGTGTGCCCATGCGGCCAAACAGGCGCCCCTCTGTCCAGAGATTGGAATAACTATCTGCATGGCGGGTCTTGTTGGCATAAAAATCATAATTCAGCATCAGTCCAGTGCTGATTTTTGCCGGATGCCGTTGCGATTCGTATGGATTGTTGATCAACTGCGCTGAAAAATGATCAGGCGGGATTGTGATCAATAGTTGCTGCTGGTGGCTTTCATATTCAACGGTGACATTTTTGGGGATATTGATGGCTATGGCTGCCTGGGCATGTGGATCAGCGCCCCAGGGAGACAGGGGGATACCCGCAGCTTTCAGATCCTGTATCGGAACAATGAAATTACCGTTTTTTAGTGTTATGGGGGCAAGGTGGCCCGTTCTTTTCCCATTGATCACCAGCTCCAGATAGAGCTGCATGTCCGAAAGCGCTCGTTTTGTTTCCGTATGCTTTCCTGTTTCAGTGGCAACAGCCTTTTCTGTGAAAGTAAAAAAACACAGGCAAACCAGGAGAAAAAAACCTGGATTTTTTTTGGATTTGTCGGGTTGATATGCCAGGCATGGATCATCATCAGAACGAGTGAGTGGTGTATCGGTATTCACCAAATTCCTGATGAAAAAAGGCTATTCCGCATGGGGAATGACAATAAGCTGCTGGTTATTCAAAATGGCAGTCAATTGCCTGTTTCGCGAGGTTGGGGTAGCGCTTGTTATCGGCCATTGCATATAGCAGCCAGGAAGCACATAACCTGTAAATGCGTGTTCGTTTTTCGGGGGTGAGGCAGCAGAGGTAAAGCCGATGTTACGCAGATGGACGTGTGTTTTACCGGTATTGCGAATTTCCAGAAAAGTGCTTTGCCCGTTTTTGACGATTCGCCAGCCAAGGCTGGAAAAGGAGATAGCTTCAGTCAGAGAAGCGGTTTCATCCACTTTCTGGCGGGGATAAGACAACCCCTGGCCGTAAACAAAAATCGGAATGGAATACCGCATCCGGAACTGGACACCGCTGGATGTGTTTTCCGGGGTTGCATCTGTTTTTATCGGAAGTTCATCAACAATGACACGATAGTTTTTTTCTGCGCCTGGCTCTGCCGGAGTCAGGCTGATGATGCGTATCAGTTGGCGTTTTCCCGGCTCTACCTGCATAAGCGGAGGGCTGGCAATGAGGGCTTCCTGTTCTGCAAGCACATCCTTGCCGTCTGTTTGTGACCATGAAAAAATGCGTGCCTGATATACCTGGGGGATGGTTCCCCGGTTTTCCAGCCAGAGTGCGGCAGCCTTTTCACCAGCAGGGATCGGCAGCGACGTCGGCCATATCAGCAAAGCGGCCTGTGCGCTCAGATGGTGGAATAAAAAAAAAGCAGCCAGAACCAGAAAAAACCATTGTCTTGCCGGTTTTTTCAACCGTTTTTTAAAACAGCCCATTCGAATATGCCCCCTCGTTTTCAGAAAAAGTCACCATGTCAGGGTGACGGCTACCATATCGGTATACGTTCCTGCTGGTGCATTCCCCGGCAGGACGATCCGTCCATAAACCGGCAGGGTAATATTGTTTCCAGTACCCGTTATCGTAAAATTCATGCCCTGATTGACAAGAATGGGGTTCTGGAAGGCGGCATCTGAATAGAGAGAGTAAGGCAGAGTTACCCCGCTGCTTAACTGTACGCGGCGGCCACTGCCGTAGTGTTGTCCTCCATCAAGACTCATGCTGATTGTCATATTGGGGGTGCAGTTCAAGGTGTAGGAGGTATTGGAAACAAGGGATGTCGTATAGGTTGCACTGGACAGGGACGGATGGGATCCAAAATCGATTTGCCCAAACGGGACCGTACCCCCTGACGGTGAAACAAGGCAGCCATTTTGTATCGTGGCCTGAACACCAAATGGGCAGCCGGATGGGGATGAACTCAAGGTGCAGTTTCCCGCTGCCCAGTGGATAGCAGGCAGCAGGAGGAGAAAAGTACAGGAAAGTGCCCTGAAAAAACGCATTTTCAGGGCTAGTAAGTCAGCTGGACGGTCAATTCATCAGTGTATGTACCCGAGGGAGGAATGGGTGAATTACCATATGCCCGGCCGTATATATTGACGTTTTCAACCGTTCCATTGTTTGCACTGGTGTACAGACCGGATAGATAGGTAACGGATGTACGGAGACATGGGTAAC
>JAAZED010000165.1 GCA_012512465.1 Oxalobacter sp.
GGGTTTGTGTTCCGGTCTGCTGGTTCACACAACCGGGGTATCCCTCGGTGTCGCCGTCATTTTCCAGACGTCCGAACTGGCGTTTACCCTGTTGAAGCTGGCTGGCGCTGCCTACCTGATTTACCTGGCATGGGGCGCTTTCAGGGCAGGCGCCACGGAGATTGACGGCGAAAAAAGCACGCTGACAGACGCGCAGCTTTTCCGGCGCGGGATCATCATGAATATCACCAATCCCAAAGTCACCATTTTCTTTCTGGCGTTTCTTCCGCAGTTTGCGAACCCTGCCCGGGGTTCGATTTCCATCCAGATGATGATTTTGGGCGGCTTTTTTATCCTGGCATCCATTCTGGTTTTTGGCGCCATTGCCCTGGCAGCCGGTACGCTGGGCGACTGGCTCAAGCGCTCAGAGAAAGCACAAAAGGTTATGAACCGCGTTGCGGGTGTGGTTTTTCTGGGACTGGCGGCCAAATTGCTGTTATCGGAAAGATGAAACCGGATTTCCCCGCGGCTGTTTTTTAGCCGATGCGTCATTTCGAACCCATATTTTTCCGGAGAGGCTGCCGGGCGGTGAGAATCATTGCCTGATTCATCTGGCGTCCTGACCCTAGGTGGTTTACACGTTTTCCTCTTCAATTATTTTGGGCTTGCGCGAACCGGTACTGGAGAGGGAAACGGTATTTTTTGTCCGCTTCGCATCGTACAGGGCTCTGTCCGCCAGATCAATGACATCGGCAGGTGTTTGGCCAGGTGCAATCTGTGCACCGCCTATGCTGATGGTGATGGGGACAAGCCTGCCGTATTCCTCGTTGTACAGGCGGAGATTTTCCACCTGTTTGCGCAGCCGGTTTAATACACTGTCCGCCATTTCTCCGGAGAGGCCGGGGAAAAACGCAACAAATTCCTCGCCGCCATACCGGGCAAGGCAGTCACTTTGCCGCAGTCCGGTGGAGAGGGCTTTTGCGACAGCTTCCAGTACGATGTCGCCGAACGGATGGCCGTAGGTATCGTTGATGTTTTTAAAATTATCCAGATCGGCCATCATCACGGTGACAGGTATTTTTGTTCTGCCCGCTTCGCCGATCTGCCTTTTGAGTGCGTGAAGGAAATAGGATTTTTTATAGGCGCCCGTCAGGCCATCGCGCATGATCGTTTTTTCAATGCGTCCGCTGGATGCCACAAGGATGGTCGCCCTCAGCAAAAGCCTCATGCCGATGGAGCCCAGGATGATCAGGAGTTGATAATCAGTAATCTCATTGTATTGATCCAGGGAAACATCCGAGCCAACCAGGCCGATGAATTCTCCCGTTTCCAGGTTGGTGATGGGTGCGTAGGCAGACAGAAGCGTTCCCCATTTATTGGTGACAAAATAACCCATGTACGGTGCTTTCGTTTCATACGCCATGCGGCGGGATTCTGTGAGGGAGTCTGTTGAGCCTGGAGGGGAAAAGGTGCTGCTGCCCTCCTTTTCTCCATCGAGGATATACATCATCCTGTCATCTGACAGGCGGATCTCCGTATCCAGATAGATAATGCTTCCTTCATTGTCTGTCCGGATCTTTTCCATAATCGACTTGATCTGCCTGTAATAAGGCGAGCGGGTATCCCGTGTTTTGATAAATTCTTTGTATCCGGCAATATCCTGTTCAATGACAGTTGCGGTTGCTGACGCGATACCGTAGCATTTTTTCACCATCTGGCGTTGCAGGGCAGTGGTTTTTCCTGGTAAATGTAATATCCGCACAGAGCCATTCCCAAGGCGAAAAAGGCAAAGATATAGAGAATAAGAGTCGTATAGATAGTTTTTCGTTCAAATATACGCGACCTCAACACGAGGGTGTCAGGGTAAGAAGCCTAATAGCAGAGATGAGGGGGAATTCATCTGGTGTTGCCTCCTTTTCCGCCACCTCCTGGCGTACCCGGAAAAAATCGGGCAGAGACTTTTCAGGGGGTGTTAATACGCCCTAATGCGCGTGTCCATGCATGCTGCTGGTAATGACAAAAATAATGGCAACGCCCACGGTAATCAGGATGATCTGGGGAATGGTTTCCCTGATTGACGTGCGCCGCTGCATTTGGGGGATAAGGTCGGAGACGGCAATATAGATGAATCCGGCTGAGGCCAGCGCCAGCACATAGGGAATCAGGCTTTGCACCTGCCCCAGCGTGTAATAGCCGACCAGCCCGCCGACAACAGCCAGCAAACTGCACAACAGGTTGTAAACATAGGCACGTGTCCGGGAAAATCCGGCATTCAACAGGACAATAAAGTCTCCCACTTCCTGTGGAATCTCATGCGCAAAGATGGCCAGAGCAGTAATAACGCCCAGTTGGACGTCAGCCATGAAAGCTGCGGCTATCATGATACCATCCGTAAAATTGTGAAATCCGTCGCCAACCAGGATCATCCACCCGGTGGAGCCGGCTTCCCGCTTGTCGTGGCCGGCTTCATGGTCATGGCCGTCGCCTTCATGGTGATGCGAGTGCCGCAAAACGGAGAATTTTTCCAGCAGGAAGAATCCCAAAAGACCGCCTAATACGGTCGCGAAAAGACCCGCAGGATCATGTGTCATCTCGAACGCTTCAGGAAGCGCATGCAAAAAGGTGGTGGACAGCATGACACCGACAGACAGGCTGACCATCCGTTCCACCATTTTTGACATGGTCGAAAACGACAGCACAGCGGCAATACTCAGGCTTGCAACACCGGAGATGAGTACAGCCAGCAGAATCCAGATGAGCGTAACGTTAATCTTGAGCCTCTGCAGTAGTTAGGTGGTTGATGCGATATTTTCGGGTTTGATACAGCGGTTACTTTTGTCTGGAAAGCGCTTGCTTTCTTTTTTCCGCTGATTTGATCCGGGAAATGGATTTGGGCATCAGTTCAAGGCGGGCACGGCTGTTGGGGTGGGCCGCAGTATAAGAAGCCGCATTGGAGGCTGGATAGGCACGGATGAAACGTGTCCAGAAATCCACGGCCGAATCAATTCCATAACCGGCTCTTAACGCCATGGCCAGTCCCAGCGTGTCTGAGTCCAGGTCAAACTGTTTGGTCATGGGTTTGGCCGGTTTGCTGGTGATGGTTGCTTTTGGTGTTACCTGTATCAGGTTGTCGATGGTCTTTTTGTTTGCTTCAGTCGTCTGCAGGGTACGGGCGTGATTCAGGATATTGTGCGCCATTTCCTTGCCGATGACATAGGCCAGTTCGTTGTCATTGGCGGCAAAACGCATCATGCCGCGCGTAATGAGAATACGCTGCCCGTCCGAATAGGCATTCACATTGTCGGTATGTCCCAGTTCGACCCTGAAACCACAGGCCCGCGTCAGCGGTACAAC
>JAAZED010000166.1 GCA_012512465.1 Oxalobacter sp.
CCGGATAAAAGCGTTCCCGCCATAATGCCACCTGTTTGATCACCTCGCTAAAGGCCCATTCACTGATCGAAAAGATCATGCCGGTTTCCTCAGCCAGCGGAATAAACTCCCCCGGACTGACAATGCCACGGACAGGGTGGTGCCAGCGAATCAAAGACTCTGCCTTGTGAATCATGCCGGTGGATAATTCGATAATCGGCTGATACATCACCTCAAACTGGCCTTCCTCCATGGCATTACGCAAATCATTGGTCAGTGCCATGCGGCTGCGCGCAACCTCTTCCATCGATTGCTTGAAGTAACTGATCCGGTTGCGTCCGCTTTTCTTGGCAACATGGACGGCCTGATCGGCATTCCTGAACAGGGACTCGTTGTCTTTTCCATCATCAGGATAAATAGAGACACCAATACTGGCCGTGATATAAGCCATCTCATCACCCAACGGGAATGGGGTGGCCAGTATCTGCTGCAATTCACGCGCAATCAGTCCGACATCATTAAGATCGTCGACCTCGGTCAGAATCACACCGAACTCATCACCGGCCTCACGACTGACAACATCAATATCCCTGATCGTTTTACTGATCCGGCTCGCGGCCTCCACTAAAAGCGTATCTCCCATCTCATGGCCATAGGCGTCGTTGACCCCCTTGAAATTATCCAGTCCGATGATAAGGAGAGCCAGCTTGTTGTCCGTACGATGTGCCTTGATAATTTCCTGCCGCAGGCGGTCCATAAACATGCTGCGGTTGGGAAGACCTGTCAGGAAATCAAAGTTTGCCTGACGCCAGATCAGATCCTCCGCTTCTTTTTCCTTGGTGAAATCCTTGCTGAGTTCGATATAGTTTCTGACCGACCCGTCATCGTTATACACCGCATTAATGGTCACCCATGCCGCGTAGAGCTCACCATCTTTGCGTCGGTTCCAGATTTCCCCCTGCCAGCCGCCGATAGTTTTGATGGATTCCCACATTGCCCGGAAAAAGGCCTTGTCGTGCCGGCCGGAATTTACGATTTTGGGGTCTTTCCCCACCACCTCTTCCTGCGTAAAGCCCGTCACACGCTCGTATGCCGGATTAACCGCAACAATCCTGTTATCCGCATCTGTGATCTGTATGGACTCACTGCTGTTTTTGAATACCAGTGCGGAAAGCTCCAGTCTTTCCTGCGCTTCCTTGCGTTCGGTAATATCACGTGCAATGCCAAGTACGCCGATAGTCTCGTCCTCCTGTGTCTTGACGAGTACCTTGATCACTTCAAAGAGCGCGCGCTTTCCGGTGGCTGGATAGGTGTACCAGACCTCACGAATTCGCAATATGCCATCAGCCAGTACCAGGTCATCCGTTTCACGAAACAGGTCGGCAAATTCCTGGTGCGGTAATTCAAAGTCGGTCCTGCCATCAATCTCACTTTCTTTCAGCCCCAGATAATTTTCAAAAGCCGTATTGCATTTGAGATACGTGCCATGCCGGTCTTTCAACCAGATCAGATCCGGAATATTCTCGAAAAGGCTGCGCATACGTGCCTCACTCTCTCTCAGGTCGGTATTCACCTTCTGCAGATCCTCTGTTCTCACCTCTACCATTTCTTCCAGATTGGACAGCAGATTATTTCGCGCCTGCTGAACCCGGACCAGAAGCGATGCAAGCACAAATGAAATCAGCAGGACAAAAAACGTGATGCCGATATGCTTGGCAATGGAATACGGCATGCCGGTGTTGTATTTGGCCATCGGCAAAAGCGAGACGATCTTCCACTGATACCCACTGATATCCACCTGGGCGTCACTGGGAGAAAATATTTTGGTACTGCCGGTACTTGACTTGTGCCAGGCTTCAAGCGGGCGCAATGTCTGGAAACTCCACAGGCCTTCCCGGGTCAGAAACTGCCCTGAATCCTCATGGCTGATCATTTCCCAGGCATCAGGATAGCGGCTCCGCATACTGCGCTCACCCTGCTGGAACATGAAAGCAAACTCATCTTCTGATGCAGGTCCTTTCAGCCAGTACCCATCCTGGTTGAGCAGCCAGATCTGGTGACTGAGCAGACTTGTCGACTGCTCAAAGCGCTGAAGCATATCACTGGCAAAAAGATTGATCATCAGGATGCCGCGTTTTTTGCCCCACTGATCAAATACCGGAACACCCAGACGAATCGTCGGAACATAAGGTACTTCGATGGCATCATGCTCAATATTCAGATCAAGAGGGGAAACATAGACCTCTCCCTTGTTGAGCTTGAATGTGTCGGCAAAAAAGTACCGGTCTTTCCTGTCCTGCAGCTCTTTTGGCAGCACGCGCTGTGGTTCAGGTGTCTGGTAGTTCACCCTGAGTCGCTCATTACCCGTTTCATCTATCCACCGGATTTTGTGGTAAACCTGCTTGATCCTTGAAAAGGTTATCCAGTCAACCGCCACCTGATCAATATTGCGGCTGGTCGGGTTATCGAGCATCTGGTGAAAGTCGGTCCGGTCATACAGATCGAGCAAATCCCGGGTGGCATACTGCAGACTTCGGTCCAGGGAGATGACACCGGCCATCACCGTGGCATACTCTGTTTTTGCATGCTGATCGTGGGTATGACGGAGTTCGTGCTGATAGTAGAAATAACTGCCGACGCAAATCACCACGGCAATAGGGATGAATGTCAGAAACAGACGCAATCCGGGACGAAATTGCATTCTTGTTACATCGACCAGCCATCTGATCACTGATTTCATCGCAACGCCCGGAAAAAGTATGACATGGTTTCTGTCTTTTACCCTGGTATGCCAGCCTGTACAAAAACAAGCCAGCACCTGTAGACAGCCGACTCCGACTGCCGGTTATTGTGTATTTCCCTTACTGCTGCCGCTCAAAAGCTCAGTCGGGTTTGGGAATGCCTTCAATTTTGCTGCCCGGTTCGATCTTCCGGGTGGCAAACCAGCCCTGATTCATTTCCAGGGCATAACCAACCCATCCGCTGCTGCAATGCGAAGTGGTCGTCAGCGGTTCCATATCCTCTATATTGACGATAACCCCATCCTGATCAATAAATGCAACAGATAATGGAATATAGGTATTTTTCATCCACATGCAGACTTTTGCCGGCGCACCAAAATCAAACAGCATCCCGC
>JAAZED010000167.1 GCA_012512465.1 Oxalobacter sp.
ATCGCACGCTGTGCATCCTCAAAGGTGGACACACTGATGGCGGCAACCGAATTCAACTGCGAATTGCCCGCCACTTCAATACCGGTCATCGGCGTGGTTTCCGTTACCGTAAATGAACTGGCCGAATTCATCGTCACCGTACCGGCCGCTTCCGTTACTGCCGTATCGGTAATAGCCGCCGATGTCGAAATATTGGCATTGGCGCCATAAGACGCCATGGTAGCGCCAGCGCTTGAGCCTGGCTTGGCCTGCAGTGCAATCACTTCGCCCGCCGAATTCGTCAGCTTGATCCCGCCGTGAACAGCATCCTCCTGCGCCGTTACCCCGGTTTTTGCCGATTGCTGGTTAAACGCATTGATGGCAGATGAAAGATCCCCATTCGCTCCTACCGTAAAGGATACGGTTGCGGGAGAAGCATTATTGGAAGTCAGCTCAAAAGAATAGGAGTCCCCGGCCTGCAGATTGCCCAGATTGACATCCGTCCTTGCGGTGGCGGAAACCCCTGTCGTATCGGTCTGCGCATTAATGGCTGCGGCAACATCCCTGGCGGAAGCGCCAGCAGCTGTCGAGATCGTAGCCGATCCGGCCTTGCCCGAAACCGTAAATTGCCCGGCATTGACCGCCGTGCCAGGTGTTACTGCACCGCCTTCCACGCGGTTATTGCCATAAACCGAGGTCTGGAAATTCGTTCCGCCAATGGATACCGTATCACCTGCATTGGGCCCCACCTGGAACTGCTGCGCACCCATCGTGCCATCCAGGAGCTTCTGACCGTTAAACGTCGATTTGGACGCAATATCATTTAAGCCCGATGCCAACTGGTTGATCTCATCCTGGATCGCCTGGCGGTCTGCTCCGGCATAGGTGGAATTCGATGCCTGAACGGCAAGCTCGCGCATACGCTGCAGCATATCCGAAGAAGTGGACAATGCCCCTTCTGCGGTCTGTGACATCGAAACCCCGTCATACGCATTGCGGATGGCCTGGTTCATGCCATTGATCTGCGTTGTCATCAGCGCGGCAATATTCAGCCCGGCCGCGTCATCCTTTGCGCTGTTAATGCGCTTGCCTGAAGAAAGCCGCTCCATCGCTGTGGAAAGCGTCTGCTGCGTCTTGTTCAGTTGGCGCATCGTATTCAATGCGCTCGTATTCGTATTGATAAAGGATGGCATGGTTATCTCCTGTATTTTTTTGCCTCTCCGTTTTCTGTCGTGGGGCGGGCACTGATTCCATGCGCGACCCGGCATTGGCTTTGCGCCCATCTTGTGGGCGCACCGCTGCATATCTTAGTTAACGGTCGAACCGATGAGAAACTTTAGGGTTCAGGAAAAAAAATCAAAAAAAGGAATTACCCCTGTCAAAACAATACGTTATAAGCCACAAAAAGCGAGGAAAACAAGAAATGCCTGTTTTTTCAGGCATCGCCTCACTTAATTGTCCCAAGAAACATTGATTTAGGAAGGAAACGAGTGAATCAGAAATCATTCAGGGTTACCGCCAGGAACCCCTGGCAGCGAAAAGCAGGCGCAGCAGCCAAAGAGTTAACGCTGATCGATACTTGTTTCCCGGATACTATCATTAATATGCATATGCCTGAAAATAGGCATCATTAGCGCATAGTATTCTCACCATTTCCGCAATATCAAGCATTTCCTGAAATAGCCGATCCCAACTGAAATCCTGGTCAAGCAGGTCCAGCGCAGGCTGGAATTCCTCCCCGGCATAGACTTTTGAATCCTCAAGATGGGAAATGAGCTTTTCTTCCCAATCCGGATCGGCCCAGTCAAAACCAAAATATGTGGGAAAGCCGGACAGCTTTTTCCGGCTATAGTTATTGTCGTCCGAGACGACACAGGCCTTGGCAGCAAATCCGTTTGAAACACGCTCATGTATGCCTGAGCCAAAATTCGGGGTAACATTGACGATAAATCTTGAATTGGCAAACAATTCCGGCATCATACTCGCAGGAATAGGAGGCCGGAAT
>JAAZED010000014.1 GCA_012512465.1 Oxalobacter sp.
ATCCGAACCGGAAATGCTGTAGCCCTGGGTGAGCAGTACTTCCGCAATACCGCTCATACCGCTACCGCCAATACCGACAAAATGAATATTTTTAACCTTGTGTTTCATATTTTCTCAATCAATTTTTTTCATTCGCCACACGTTCCAGTTCATTGGCAATCGCTTCGTTGGCATGTCTTCTGCCAAGCGCATAGGCAACCTCCGCCATTGCCAGGCACCGCTCACGTGTCATATCCTGAAGCAGTGACGCCAGATGCTCCGGTGTCAGTTCACTCTGGGGCAGATGAACCGCCGCCTTATGTGCCGCCATATAGGTGGCATTGTCACGCTGATGCGATGTACTGGAGGCAATAAACGGTACCAGGATGCTGGCAAGACCGGCTGCCGTCAGTTCGGAAACCGTAATGGCACCCGCCCGGCATACCACCAGATCCGTACTGGCATACCTGAACGCCATGTCATCAATAAACTCAACCACTTCCGCCTCAACCTGTGCCGCCATATACGCCTGGCGGACACTGGCGGAATGTTCCTTTCCTGTCTGGTGAATCACGCGCGGACGATGCTCCGGCGACAGTTGTGCCAGTGCATAAGGCATACATTCATTCAGCGCACGGGCACCGAGACTCCCCCCGATCACCAGCACATTTAACGGCCCGTTTCTTTGTTCGTAACGGTTTTTTGGCTCGGGCAACACGGCAATCTCATGTCTGACCGGATTACCCGTCAGCACACCCTTTTCTGTCATGACGGCAGGATCAGCCGGAAAACCGAACAAAATCCGCTTGGCGACAGGCAACAGGGTTTTGTTTGAAAGCAGCAACCCTGCATCGGCATTGATCAGGACAAGCGGCACACCCATTGTCCGGCACGCAAAACCACCAGGTACGGTCACATACCCCCCCATGCCAACCACGAGATCCGGCTTGCGGCGGCATATAATATTCAGGCAGGATGCCATGCCAGCCAGTAATTTGATGCCGCCTGTCACCATATGCATCAGCCCTTTGCCTCGCATGCCCGCAAAATCAATGCTGTCCAGCTCAATCCCCTGGGCCGGCACCAGTGTGGTTTCCATGCCATGCCGTGTCCCGAGCCAGGTAACCTGCCACCCCTTTTCCCGCATGGTGCGGGCAATGGCAAGCCCGGGAAAAATGTGTCCGCCAGTACCTGCTGCCATAATAATGAGGCGTTTGGGCTTATTCATCGGGCAGCCCTCCTTCATAGGAGCGGGCACCTTCATGAGAACGCCCTCCCCGCATGATCAAGCGGTTTTCATAATCCACCCGGAAAAGAATGGCCAGGCCGATACAGTTAATCAGCATGCCCGATCCGCCATAACTCATCAATGGCAGCGTCAGCCCCTTTGTTGGCAGCAAGCCGAGATTCACGCCCATGTTGATGAAGGCCTGCACACCAATCCATACAGCGATTCCCTGGGCCACGAGCCCGGCAAAAATCCGGTCCATCGTGATGGCCTGCCTGCCGATATCAAAAGCCCGCTTGACCAGCCAGTAAAAAAGCATGACCACCACAATGACGCCGACAAATCCGAATTCCTCTCCAATGACCGCCATCAAAAAGTCCGTGTGCGCTTCGGGCAGATAATGCAGTTTTTCGACACTGCCGCCCAAGCCGACACCAAACAGTTCGCCCCGTCCGAATGCAATCAGTGAATGGGACAACTGATAAGCCTTACCGAACACATGCTCGCCATCCCATGGATTCAGATAAGCAAAAATCCGCTCCCGTCGCCAGGGAGACAGCATGATAACGGCACTGAAAATCCCGACCAGCGTGGTAATAATCCCGAAAAACCATACCCCGTTAAATCCACCGAGGAAAAGAATCCCCATGGCAATGGCAACAATCACCACAAGCGCACCCAGATCCGGTTCCAGCAGCAACAACAGCCCGATCAGCCCCAGTGCACTGGCCATCGGCAAAAAGCCCTTGCTCAGTTTTTTCATGACACTCTGCTTGCGAACGGTATAGTCAGCGGCATACAGCACAATGAAAAGCTTCATCAGCTCCGATGGCTGAAGATTGAATATCTTGAAAGGTATCCAGCGGCGTGCGCCATTGACGCCTTTGCCAATGCCCGGGATCAGAACCAGCACCAGAAGAATCAGCGTGAAGACGAAAAACCAGGGCGCGTACTTCTGCCAGAAACCGATGGGAATACGCGACACGACAAAACCGGCACACAGCCCCATCAGGATAAAAACACTTTGCCTGAACAGGAAATGCGTAGGCTGGTAATTGGCATACTTGGGGGAATCCGGCAGGGCAATCGAGGCCGAATACACCATAACCAGCCCCAGAAGAATCAGGGCAAGCACAACCCCCAGCAGATGCCGGTCAAAACGCATCATCTTCGAGCGCTGCTCGAAAGACACCGGCTTCAGACTGAAACCGGGAATTCCCGCAACCAGTCTTTTCACCATATTCATGTCACCACCTCACCTCTGGATAACGCCACTTCCCTGACGGTTGAGACAAACACCCCTGCCCGGTGCGCATAATTTTTGAACATATCCATACTGGCGCAGGCAGGAGAAAGCAGCACCACATCTCCTTCCCGGGCAATGTTGGCCGCCTGTTGCACCGCCTGTTCCAGCGACTCGCACAACACCAGTTCCGCGCCACTTTGTTCCAGCGCCTTTTCAATCACACGGGCATCTTTTCCGATCAGTAAAACCGTATGCACATGATTTGCGACCGGCGCAAAAAGCGGGCTGAAATCCTGATCCTTGCCATCACCGCCAGCAATAAGAACCAGGCGTTTCTGATCCCCTGCCTTTTCAGCACCCAACCCTTCCACCGCGGCGACCGTTGCGCCCACATTGGTCCCCTTGCTGTCATCGATATAGCAAACGCCGGAGACATCCATCACCACTTCCACACGATGAGGCTCACCACGATACCCTTTAAGCGCATGTAAAAGCGGCGCCATGGGCAGACCGATTGCGCGGCACAGCGCCAGCGCCGCCAGGGCATTACTGGCATTATGTCTGCCACGGATGTGAAGCGCTCCTGCCGGCATCAGATCCTGAAGTTGCAGTTCCAGCGGAAGCACTGCATTCTTTTTACTGTCCGGCATATCGGTTTCACGCGCATTCATCACACAAAGCCAGTCCATGCCCCGATTGTTGTGAATGCCAAAATCCCCCGCATTTTCTGGTTTATCCAACCCGAATGTCACCGCCCTTTTATCCGGCAACGCCATTGCCATGACCAGAGGATCATCCCGGTTCAGCACCGGAATGGTTGATGCACCGAATATCCGTTTTTTTGCCTCGGCATAGGCACTGATCGTTTCATGCCAGTCCAGATGGTCCTGCGTCACATTGAGCACCGTTGCCGCATCCGCATTCAGGCTGACAGTACTCCACAGCTGGAAGCTGGACAATTCCAACACCCAGATTTCAGGCAATGTCTTTTCATCCAGCGACTCTCGCAGCACGTCCAGTACAGCCGGGCTGATATTGCCTGCCACCTTTACCGTTTTGTCCGCCCGCTCACACATCCTGCCTGTCAGGCTGGTCACGGTTGTCTTACCGTTGGTGCCGGTTATTGCGATCACCTTAGAGCGGTAGTCCTGACTCTCTTCCAGAAAGGCTAGTGCCTGGGCAAAAAGCTCGATTTCGCTCCAGAGGGGAATCTGTCCGGCATTGGCCGCTGGCAGAATTCCAGCCAGATCAGTATTGGGCATCAGACCGGGACTGACCGCAATCATATCCATGCCATCCACGAGGCTGGCGGAAAACGGTCCGCCGATGAACGCTGCCGCCGGTATTTCCTGCTGCAAAAGACCCAGCCTTTCAGGCGCATCGCGAGTATCTGCCACACGCACAAAAGCACCGCAGCGCGCCAGCCAGCGCGCCATTGCCAGGCCCGATTCTCCGAGCCCAAGTACCAGTGCTTTTTTGCCTGTGTAATCCATATCAGCGTAATTTCAGTGTTGACAGCCCCAACAGGAC